>CAZQVU010000053.1:0-7825 GCA_964596885.1 uncultured Planctomycetia bacterium | reverse complement strand
AGGAGGTAAAAAATGCCTGAGGTTAAATTTGAAGAGGCTTTAGAGAGACTTAATGAAATTGTAGAGAATTTAGAGAGCGGCGATTTGAGTTTGGATGAATCTCTAAAGGTATATGAAGAAGGTGTAAAACTTATCAAACTATGCACTGAAAGATTAAATGAAGCCCAGAAGAAGATAGAGATTTTAGTAAAAGAAGAAGGCAAACTAACTTCTAAACCTTTTATAACTGAAGAGCAAAGAAAAGAGTCCTAAATTGAATAATTTATTATCAAAGATTAGAAGCCCTAAAGATTTAAAGAAGATTCCCCAGAATCAACTTCCTCGTTTAGCCAATGAAATCAGGGAATTAATAATTGATGTTGTCTCTAAAAACGGCGGTCATCTTGCCTCAAATTTAGGGGTTGTAGAATTAACCATAGCCCTGCATTATGTCTTAAATACACCTTTTGATAAGTTAATCTGGGATGTTGGTCATCAATGTTATACCCATAAGATTCTGACGGGAAGAAAGGATAGATTTTACACCTTAAGACAATACAAAGGACTGAGTGGATTTCCTAATGCAAAAGAAAGTGACTACGATTTAATCAATACGGGTCATAGTTCAACTTCTATCTCTTTTGCTTTAGGTCTGGCTCAAGCCCGAAATTATAAAAAAGAAGATGAAAAGATAGTTGCTGTAATTGGCGATGGGGCGCTTTCAGCAGGTATGGCTTTTGAAGGTTTAAATAATGCGGGTCAATTAAAAGAAGATTTAATCATTGTCTTAAATACAAATGAGATGTCTATCTCCCCCAGCGTTGGTGCTTTAAGTAATTATTTAAATAGGATTATTACCAATCCTCTTTATAATAAAGTAAGAGATGAGTTGAAGATATTTATTAATCATATTCCCGGCTTAGGCACCAGAGTTCTTGACTCAGTTAAGAGATTGGAGGAAGGTCTTAAAAATCTTATCGTCCCTGGTATATTTTTTGAAGAGTTAGGCATCAGGTATTTCGGTCCTATCGATGGTCACAATATCAATCACTTAATCAGGATATTAAAGAAAGTCTTAAATATGAAAGGTCCACGGATTATCCATGTCGTTACCAAAAAAGGTAAAGGTTACAAACCAGCAGAGGATAATCCTTCGTTATTTCACAGCGCTAAACCATTTGATGTTAAAACTGGCAAAATAAAAGATATTAGACTTCAGAAGGTTACTACCTATACTGAGGTCTTTAGCAATACTCTTTTAGAATTAGGAAGAAAGAATAAAAATTTAGTAGCCATTACGGCTGCTATGCCTCATGGCACTGGATTGGATAAATTTGCTTTAAGATTTCCTGATAGATTCTTTGATGTGGGTATTGCAGAGCAACACGCTATTACTTTCGCAGCCGGATTGCGAAAGAAAGGATTTATTCCTATAGTCGCCATCTATTCTACATTTTTACAAAGGAGTTATGACCAGATATTTCATGATGTGGCTTTACAGGATTTGGCGGTTATTTTATGTATTGATAGAGCAGGTATTGTGGGAGAAGATGGCCCAACGCATCATGGGATTTTTGATATTGCCTACTTGCGTCATCTGCCAAATTTGGTTATAATGGCGCCTAAGGATGCTGATGAATTCATCTCTATGATTAAAACAGCAGTTGGAATTAATCATCCTGTAGCAATAAGATATCCGAAAGCAAAGGTAGCCCCTCCTTCTAATAAAGATTATCCTGATTTACCCATAGGTGAGGCAGAGGTTATAAAAGAAGGTGAGGATATCTGTATAATAGCTTATGGTTCAATGGTAAATGAGGCCTATAAAGCATCTTTACTTCTTGAGAGGGAGGAGGGTATAAATGCCGAGGTCATAAACGCACGTTTTGCAAAACCTCTGGATGCAAAGATTATAGACTATATAAAAAGGTGTAAAAATAAAGCAGTAACAGTTGAAGAAGGAAGTATATTGGGTGGGTTTGGAAGTGCGGTTTTAGAACTTATACAATCAAGCGGCTTAGAAGGTGTGAAATTAAAGATTCAGGGTATACCAGATAGATTTATAGAACATGGAAGTCGCCAGTTACTTTTAGATAAGTTAGGTCTTAATGCCAAACAAATAGCAGATTTCATAAAAAGGGAATTTTTTAGATGATAAAGAGTATTGGTATAGTCGCAAATCCTAACAAGAAAAAAGCCCTTAAGCACCAAAAGGATATTGAGAGTTATCTCTTGAGAAGGAATATTGTAGTTTATACTGATAGAAGGTTATCAAGAAAGGATGTTGTTGAAAAGAGTGATTTAATAATTACCTTGGGTGGTGATGGTACTCTTTTAAATATTATCAAATTCATAAAAAAGAGAGTAGAGGTTTTGGGTGTTAATGTAGGGGGATTTGGTTTTTTGACTGAAGTTAAGATAGATGAGGTGTATTCTATTTTAGATGATGTTTTAAATAATAACTATTCTATAAGTCTAAAACGGCTGATTAAAGCAAGTGTTTATAGAGAAGGTAAGATAATTGAGACTTTGACATCTTTAAATGATACAGTTGTAAATAAAGGTTCGCTTTCACGGATTCTTAACCTCTCTCTGGCTATAGATGGTGAGACTGTGGCTACTTATCTCTGTGATGGATTAATTATCTCAACCTCAACCGGTTCAACTGCACATTCACTTTCTGCCGGAGGACCAATTGTTGTCCCTGGCGTGGATGCTTTAATTCTTACACCAATCTGCCCTCACACTTTAAGTAATCGACCTTTAGTTCTGCCCTCTTATAAAAAAATAGAAGTAAAGATAAAAAGCAAAGAAGCACAGGATGTGGCTCTTACTGCAGATGGCCAGGTAGCTGTAAGATTGAAATATGGGGATAGGATTACAATAAAAAGAGCCCCTATTAATCTAAGACTCATACGCTCAAACAAAAGAAGCTATTTTAAGATTCTCAAAGAAAAACTTAAATGGGGTAAGTTGCGATAGGAGTGTAAATTGATTGAGGTAAAGATAGATATTGAAAGATGCAAAGGATGTAAATTGTGTATCTACTATTGTCCCAAAAAGTTGATTAAAGAATCCAAGAAACTGAATAAAAGAGGGATATATGTTGTGGAATTTGACGATTCAAAGAATGAGTGTTTAGGATGTAGACAATGTGCTATAATGTGTCCTGAAAGCGCTATAGAAATCATTGATGACGAGAGAAAAGAATGAAGAAGGATAATCCTGAAAAGATTCTTATGGTGGGAAATGAGGTAATTGGAGAGGCGGCTGTATCAGCCGGTTGTCGTTTTTACGCAGGGTATCCTATAACACCTCAGAATGAACTTACCGCCTATATGTCTAAGAGGATGCCAGAAGTAGGAGGTGTTTTTATCCAGGCAGAAAGTGAGTTGGCCGCCATTAATATGGTCTTTGGCGCCTCCTGTGTAGGAGAACGAGCGATGACCTCCTCTTCATCTCCAGGGATTAGCCTAAAACAGGAGGGTATTTCCTATTTGGCTGGTTGCCAATTACCAGCAGTAATAGTCAATATGACCAGAGGTGGACCTGGCTTAGGCAATATAGCACCAGCCCAATCAGATTATTTTCAGGCTACCCGTGGCGGAGGTCATGGAGATTACAGAACAGTAGTTTTAGCCCCAAATTCTGTCCAGGAATTATTCGATCTTACCTATCTTGCTTTTGATTTAGCCGATGAGTATAGGGTGCCGGTTATAATTTTAGGAGACGGCGCTTTAGGTCAGATGGCAGAACCAGTAGAGTTAGAGCCTCATATAAGATATAAACTGACTAATAATAAGAAGGATTGGGCATTAAGAGGTAAAAAAACTGGAAAACACAAAATCATCCGTTCCTTAATAATGGGAAAAGGCGTATTGGAGAGACATAATAGAAGACTAGAGGAGGTTTATAATAAGATTAAAGATAAAGAGGTGCGTTTTGAAGGATTTTATCTTGATGATGCTAAACTTATTTTGGTTGCTTTTGGGACATCCAGTAGAATCTGCAAAAAGGCAATGGAGGTTTTAAGAAGTGAAGGTGAAAAGATAGGAATGATAAGGCCGATTACTCTTTGGCCCTTTCCATATGATATAATTAATAAAAAGGCAGAGGATAATGTCAAATTTTTAACAGTTGAGATGAATATGGGGCAGATGGTTGAAGATGTAAGATTGGCTGTAGAAGGGAAGGCACCAGTCCATTTTTATGGTCGGCCAGGTGGTGAAATACCCACCGAGAAGGAGATAATTGAGCAGATAAGAGGCATAATTTGAAAAAGATCTATACGAAAAGTAAGATTCTAACAGATGCACCAACCCATTACTGTCCAGGCTGTGGACATGGAATAGTGCACCGTCTTGTTGCTGAAGTAATTGAAGAGTTGGATATCCAGAAAAAGACCATAGCCATTGCTCCTGTTGGTTGCGCAGTCCTGGCTTATGACTATTGGAAGATAGATACAGCAGAAGCAGCCCATGGCAGACCTTGCGCTGTGGCAACAGGTATGAAGAGGATGCTTCCTGATTCTATTATCTTTACATATCAGGGAGACGGTGACCTGGCGGCTATTGGCACGGCAGAGACAATTCATGCCGCCAATAGGGGTGAGAATATAACAGTTATCTTTGTTAATAATGGTGTCTATGGAATGACAGGGGGCCAGATGGCACCTACTACCTTATTGGGGCAGAAGACAGCCACAACTCCGAAAGGACGGTCAAAATCAAGAGAGGGTTATCCCCTGAAAATCTCTGAGATGCTGGCTATTTTAGATGGGGTGTGTTATATTGAAAGGACTGCAGTCAGTTCTCCAAGTAATGTTATCAGGACTAAAAAGGCAATAAAGAAGGCTTTTCAGAATCAAATAGATAAGAAGGGATTTTCTATGGTAGAGATACTTTCGCCCTGCCCGACATATTGGGGTTTATCACCTCAGGAGGCGATGGAGAGGATTGAAAAGGTGGTAGTCAAAAACTGGCCTTTAGGTGTAATAAAAGATGTATAAGGAAATAGTTTGTGCAGGGTTCGGTGGTCAAGGTATTATGGTAATGAGTAAACTCTTAGCCCAGGCAGCGATGGAGGAGATGAAAGAGATAACCTGGATGCCTTCATATGGGGCTGAAGTAAGAGGTGGAACGGCTCATGCGATGGTGGTTATCTCAGATTCAGAGATAGCCTCTCCATCTATTTCAGAACCGGATGACTGCATCATAATGAATCGCCCTTCTTTTTTAAAATTCGAACAGTTGGTAAAAGAAGGGGGGCTTATGGTGGTTAATAGTTCACTGATAGAAGATAGTTTACAGAGAGAAGATATAAAAGTGGTAAAGATTCCTGCTACCGAGAAAGCAATAGAATTGGGAGATGTTAGAGTAGCCAATATGATTGCTCTCGGTGCCTATCAAAAGATAACAGAGGTAGTTTTAATGGAAGACCTTATAAAAGCCCTTGAAATTATCATACCCACACACCGCCATAACCTTATTCCTTTAAATAAGAAAGCCTTACAGGAAGGAGCCAAGTTAGCCAATGTCAGTTAGGGTAAGATTTGCTCCATCTCCTACTGGCTATCTACACCTTGGAAGTGCAAGAACTGCTTTATTTAATTGGCTTTATGCCAGGCATAGAGGTGGAGATTTTATACTGCGGATAGAGGATACAGATAGACAGCGTTCTAAGAAGGAGTATTTAGATGAGATTCTCGAAGATTTAAGATGGATGGGTATTGATTGGGATGAAGGTCCATTTTTTCAGTCAGAAAGGCTGGATTTATATAGAGAGGCTGCGGCCAGGATTTTAAAAAAGGGACTTGCATATAAACAAGACAATGCTATCATATATAAAGTAAACAAGGGAAAGATTATAAAGATAAACGATTTAATTCATGGCCAGATACAATTTAATACAGATGAGATTAAAGACCAGGTTCTCATAAAATCTGATGGGTATCCTGCTTATAATTTTGCCTGTGTAGTGGATGATGCAGAGTTTGGTATTACGCATATCATAAGAGGAGACGACCACATTTCAAATACTCCAAAGCAGATTATGTTCTATGATGCCCTTGGTTTAAAACCGCCAGAGTTTGCTCATATGCCCCTTATGATGGCTAAAGACGGGACTAAACTTTCAAAGAGGCACGGTGGCGTTGCAGTATTTGAGTATAGAAATCAAGGTTTTTTACCAGAGGCACTTACTAATTATTTGCTCCTTTTGGGATGGTCTCCCAAAGATGGCAGAGAGTTAATAACCTTAACAGAGACAATAAAGGAGTTTGACATTAAAGACATAAATAAGATGCAGGTAAGATTTGACATAGATAAACTTAGATGGATAAACTCTGAATATATAAAGAGAAAATCAAATGAAGAACTTTTTGAGTTTTTAAAGGAGAGACTTCTAAAAGAAGGCTACCTCAAAGAAGATATTGAGAAGGATTATGTTTTAAAGATAATAGGTTTATATAGAACTCGTTTTAAGACATTTGATGAATTTCTTTCGTTGACAACTTGTTTTTTTAAAGATGATTATCCTCAGGATGAGAAGGCTTATAGAAAATACTTAAAAGATGCAGAAGTTAAAGGCTTGCTTAAGGAATACGCCAGGCGCCTTAAGGCTTTAGAGGGTTTTGGAGCCAAAGATATAGAAGAGACCTGTCGTAAACTTTGTGAGGAAAAAGGGATAAAAGCGGCTAAACTTATCCATCCAACCAGAGTAGCCATAAGTGGTCTTTCAGTCGGCGCCAGCCTTTTTGATATGATGGAGGTTTTAGGCAAAGAGAAGGTAATCAGTCGTTTAGAGAGAATATAAGTTGTTGCCCCGTCGTCTAATCGGTAGTGACACGTGACTCTGGATCACGGTGTCCTGGTTCGAATCCAGGCGGGGCAGCCAATAAAAATAGCCATCAACCAATCTCAGTTCATCTACTTCTTTAAACCCCTCGCTCTACCACAGGAGCAATTTTGCCTGCCGGCAAACATCCTTGTCCGTTAGGAATATTCCAGCTTTATACCTCTTTCTTATTGTAAACATCCCCCAGAATTTAGGTATAATTATTGCTAATCCCCTGGATAGATACTAAAGATATGAATACTTGAAGGTAGTCAAATGATACAGATTCACATAGATTTTACCATTAGAAAAATATCTGTGTAAATCCATTATCAATCTACTCCACTTCTGAATTTGATTGAAGTAAAATTAAATGGATGTTATAATATGTAACGAAACGAGATGGCTATGAAAAGAAAAAAATTTATAGAGACCTATACTGTCCAAGAAGTAGCCCAAGCCCTCAAACTGCATCCTTACACCATTCGCAGGCTTTGCCGTGAAGGCAAAATCCCCGCATTTAAATTTGGCGGACAATGGAGATTTGATGCAGAAGAAATAGAAGAATGGAAGAAAAAACAGAGAAAAAATGAAAAATAAATCAAAGCAACGTAAAGTTTATGAGAAAGCAATAAAGAACTGGCCAAAAGATGAACGCCCCAGAGAGAAACTTTTTAGAGAAGGTGAACACAAACTTTCTAATACTGAACTTTTAGCTATTCTTCTTCGCAGTGGAGTTAAGGGAGAAAGCGCCATTGATTTAGCAAGAAAGATACTTCAAAAATTTAAAACCTTTCGCAATATGAGCCATACAGACATAAGAGACTGGAAAGAGTTTAAAGGTTTAGGCCAGGCAAAGATTGCTCAGATAAAAGCAGCAATTGAGATTGGAAGAAGATTCAGAGAAGAAGAGATAAGAGAAAAACCCCTCCAGATAAAATCCTCCTGTGATGTTGTAGAAATTATGATGCCAAGAATGAGAGATTTAAAGAAAGAAGTATTTAAAATACTC
>CAZQVU010000052.1:0-7835 GCA_964596885.1 uncultured Planctomycetia bacterium | reverse complement strand
AGGTACAAATCCCCAAAAACGGGAATCTTTACTATTTCCGCTGTTATCTCCTAATACATAGAAGTGACCTTCAGGTACAACAATCTTATCTTTTCCATATGGACCAACATTATAATAGTAAATGTCTCTTATTACAGGATAATTGCAGAGTTTGCCATTTATGTAGATGTTGCCATTTCTTATTTCAACAGTATCGCCGCCTTTAGCAATAACCCTTTTTATGAAATCTTTCTTGGGATTAACTGGATATATAAACACCATAATATCACCAGTTTGAGGTTCTCTTATTTTAGGAAAGAAGATATTAGTAAAGGGAATTCTGGCACCATATATAAATTTGTTTACTAAGATTTTATCTCCTACTTTCAATGTAGGCTCCATTGAACCTGATGGAATCTTGAACGGCTCAATTATAAATGAGCGGATAATTAAAGCAAGGATAAAAGCTGTTATTATGCTTTCTAACCACTGACGCCATACAGGTTTTTGTTTAATATTGCCAGACATAATAATCTCCTTACAGTCTCATAATTGATTTGAATGCCTCTTGAGGTATCTGGACATTACCAAACTGCTTCATACGTCTTTTGCCTCTTTTTTGTTTCTCCCAGAGTTTCCTTTTTCTGGTAATATCACCCCCATAACACTTACCAGTTACATATTTTTTTAAGGGAGAGATTCTAGCCTTAGCTATAATCCTTTTGCCTATGGCTGCCTGAATGACAATCTCAAATAACTGTCTTGGAATTGTATCTCTTAGTTTCTCAATAACTCCTTTTGCCTTATAATAAGCCTTATCTCGATGGCTTATGAAACTGAAGGCATCAAAGATGCGGTTATTTATGATTATATCTACTTTAACTAAATCTGATACGCGATAGCCAATGAATTCATAGTCAAAGGAGGCATATCCTTTAGTGACAGATTTTATCTTATCGTAAAAGTCAACTACTATCTCACTAAGAGGAAGTTCGCATGTCAAAATAAGTCGCCCCTGGCTTAAATATTCTGATGAAACATAGATGCCTCTTCGTTCTTTCACCAGTTGCATAATATTGTTTACATAATCTTGGGGCATAATAATGAAGGCTTTAATCCATGGCTCTTGAATATTGCTGATATTTTGAGGCAAAGGAAGTTTTGATGGGTTCTCTATATCCAATAACTCAGAGGTTACCGTCTCAACCTTATATATAACACTGGGAATACTGATAATTAGACTTAAATCATATTCTCTTTGAAGTCTTTCCTGAATAATCTCTGAATGGAGAAGTCCTAAAAATCCACATCTAAATCCAAAACCGAGCGATTCAGAGCTTTCCTGCTCATAGGTAAAAGAGCCATCGCTTAATCTTAACTTCTCCAGTGCCCTCTTAAGTTCTTCAAAGTCCTTGTTGTTTTCAGGATATATGCCGCAGAAAACAAAAGGTTTCATCTTCTTATACCCAGAAAGAGCCTCCTGAGTTGGATGATAACTATCCGTAATAGTCTCTCCTACATTGATTTTACTAGCATCTTTTATATTACAAGTTATGTAACCAACCTCGCCACAACCTAATTGATTTATCTTCTGAGGTCTTGGAGTAAAAACGCCAACCTCTTGAACCTGATGATTGCTACCGGCATTCATTAATCTGACTTTAGTCTGAAGGTCTATCTTGCCATCTATTACACGAATATATAATATCACCCCTTTATAGACATCGTAACTTGAATCAAAGATAAGCGCCTTAAGGGGTTTTTCGGATGAGCCCTGTGGTGGCGGTATCTTCTCTACTACCCTATCTAAAACATCAACTATCCCCTCCCCTTTTTTAGCACTGGTTAATAAAATATCATCAGGTTTAAATTTAAAGACATTGATTAGTTGTTCTCTAACACCTTCTATATTAGCATGAGGCAGATCAATCTTATTTATAACTGGAATTATTTCTAAGTTTCTTTCTTTGGCTAAATGATAATTAGCAACAGTTTGTGCCTCTATCCCCTCTGTGGCATCTACCAAAAGTATTGCTCCCTCAGATGCAGAGAGTGACTTGGAGACCTCATAAGTAAAATCGACATGTCCAGGGGTATCTATTAAATTTAGCAAGTATTCATTGCCATTTGTATGTTTATATCTTAACCTAACAGCTGAAGCCTTTATAGTTATCCCTCTTTCTCTTTCCAATTCCATATCATCTAAAAGTTGCTCTTTAAAGTCTTTAGAACTGATAGCCCCGGTGTATTGAAGAATCCTGTCGCACAAAGTAGATTTACCATGATCTATATGGGCTATAATACAAAAATTTCTTATTAAACTTTGATTAGTTTCCATAGATTTTAATTATTTTATTGAATCTCTTGCAAAATCTAACAACTTCAGAGTCTTCCTTTTATTCTGGCTCTCTGCATACAGTCTCAAGACAGGTTCTGTGCCAGAGAATCTATAAATCAACCAGCTTCCATCCTCCAATAAATACTTTATACCATCTATCCTGTTTATGTTGACTATCTTTTTATCTAAAATTGACTTAAATGGATTGTTGTTTAATTTTCTGATTAATCTCTTTCTTTTTTCTTGAGGAAATTCTATGTCTATTCTATGATAATGGAACCTACCGAATTCTTTTTCCATCTCTTTTATTAAAGTCGCAAATGTCTTTTTAGTTAGAGTTAACATCTCTAAAAGCAACATACTTATCATAATGCCGTCTCTATCGTAAATATAATCCTTTATACCAATACCTCCGGATTCCTCAATAGCAACTAAAACATCCTCATCCTTCATTACCTCGCTTAGATACTTAAAACCTATAGGAGTCTCTATTAGATTAAGTTTCAACTTATCGCATATTTTATCTAAAAGACTAGAACATGAAATTGTTTTAGCAATTCTACCTCTTTTGTTTTTATGTCTTACAAAATATAAAATTAATAAACCTGCTATTTGACTTGAATTTATAAATCTACCTCCTGGCATAATGCAACCAAGACGGTCTCCATCGCCATCCAGGGCTATTCCTATATCAAAATGATTTTTTTTCATATAGTTACATAATTGAGACAGATTGCACGAAATAGGCTCTGGATAACTTTTGCCAAAATTAGCCAGGGGCTTATCATGAATTGCCTCTACCTTTATGTTTGTATTCTTTAATAAACTAGGTATAATGTCACACGTAGAACCATACATATTATCTATTAGAACTCTAAGGTTACTTTTTTTAAGCAGAGACCAATCTAGATACCTTTTTATGTTTTTTTTGTAATCAGTTAATATATTGACAGTCTCAATTAATCTTTTTTTTCTTGCCTTTTTTAAATCAAGAATCCTGACCCTATCTTTCTTAATGTTTTTCTCAATCTCTTTCATAATTCTTGAACTGGCTGATAAACCGGGATAAGTCCTGTATTTTATGCCGTTAAATTTTGCAGGGTTATGACTGGCTGATACCATAACTCCACCAGAAAGTTTTAGATTTTTAACTGCAAAACTTAAGGCTGGAGTTGGGATAAAGTTTTTAACTAAGTAAGTCTTAATATTATTAGCAGAAAACACCTCAGCCATAGATTCTGCGTATTTATCTGATAAAAAACGAGTATCATAGCCAACAATTAAAGTTGGTTTAGTTTTTGACCTTTCTTCTTTTAAATAATCACTGATAGCCTGGGCTACAATCCTTACATTTTCAAAAGTGAAATCTTCTGCGATTATAGCCCGCCATCCATCTGTACCGAATTTTATTCTGCCTCTTAAGGCAGGGGATGAATTTATCCGTGTATCCCTTTTAATCTTTTAACCCCCTCCTTCATATCCTTACATCCAAATAGATAAGTTCCAGCAACTATCATATCTGCTCCAACTTCAATAACTAACTTAGCAGTCTCATCATTTATACCTCCATCTACCTCAATATTACCATCAAATAACCTTCTGAGTTCTTTTATTTTCGGAAGACATGATGAGATAAACTCTTGACCGCCAAAACCAGGATTAACTGTCATAACTAAGACAAGATCTACCATATCTAAAACTGGTTCTATTTTATTAAGGGATGTAGGTGGATTTATTGATATACCAGCCATAGCACCTAAATCCTTTATTCTTTTTATAGTATCCTTTGGATTATTTAAAGTTTCAATGTGTACAGTTATTATATTGCTACCTGCATCTTTAAATGCTTTTATATACCTATCGGGTTCACTTATCATAAGGTGGCTGTCTAAAGGTAAATCTGTGCATCTTCTTAATGCTTTGACAAGTTGTGGCCCAAAAGTTATATTAGGAACAAAATGTCCATCCATTACATCACAATGTATAAAATCTACGCCAGCGTATTCTGCTCTTTTAATCTCAGCCCCTAAATTAGAAAAATCTGAAGCCAGGATAGAGGGTCCTATTTTTATTCGCTTACTCATTTTTGTTTCCTCTTGGTCCATGCGTTGGTTTTCCTCTAATCCTTCCTAAAATATTTTCTCTGGTTAGAATCTCTTTATCTTTATTAACGCTTCTTAATATCTTCTCTTTTATACTCTTTGCCTGTCTTTTTTCTCTTTTTAGTTCTGCTTCTTGCTCTTTAAGAAATCTATTATGTTTGGTATATCGTCTATCTTCTTTCTCTGGGCTATCTTTTCTTCTAAAGATAGAAAAAAGATTAAATTTCAAACCCACCCCCTCCTCTCTTTTTCTGTTAGGTTTTGTAAGATTCTATACTATAGATTCTGGCAATATCCTCCAGAGTTATCAACCCTTTTAAATTATTATCCTCTAAGATTACGACTACCTTTGTGTTGTTTTTTATCATTTTATTATAGACCGAAGCAAGACTCTCATCCAATTTAGCCGTTATAACCTTCTTAGACATTACCTCATTAACCTTTCTGTCCTTACCAAATCTGTGAATGGTGGATAATAGGTCTTGTATACTCAAAAGACCCAAAAGATTCTCATCTTTAACAACAGGATAATTATATTGAGAAGCCCTTAAAGACATCTCTAATGCTTCTGATAAAGGTGTATCTGGACTCAGACTAATAAACTCTTCATTTAATATATCCTTAACCTTATAATCCTTAAGGGCCATTTTTAAATCGATTTGACGTTCTTCTTGGCTTGCTGCAATGTAAACAAAGAAGGCAATGACAATTAGAATAATCCATCTTGACATAAGACCAATAAAACCAAAAAGTAGAGCAAAGGCATGACCTAAGGCTACGGCAATCTTGGTTGCTTTAGATATGCCCAACCGATGCGCCAGATATGCACGAAGGGCTCTTCCTCCATCCATTGGAAAGGCAGGCAATAGATTAAAGATAGCCAAGATTGGATTAATCCAGAATATATAAAGCAAGGTTGATTTCCAACTACTAAAGCCCTCTTCTACAACATTCATAAAACTCATACCCCTTAACCCTTCACCTATAATCAGATATACTGGATAGAATAATAGAACTGCCATTACCAGATTAAATAAAGGTCCGGCAATTGCTATTAAAAACTCCTCTTTAGGTTCTTCTGGTATGCCCTGCATAGATGCCACTCCACCAATAGGTAAAAGAGTGATATCTTTCACCTCAACATTGAACCTTTTAGCAACTAAAGAATGACTTAATTCATGACAGGTAACAAAGCCAAAGATGATAAAAGTAAATATGATACCTCTTAAGACAACTAATGGTCCTTCTGCTAGCAGCATAAAACCAACGAGAGCTGGCAATAGAATAAATGTTATATGTACTTTAATCGTAATACCAAATATTGTAAATAACTTCAATGACTTATTCATTATTTAACTAAAATTGTTTATTATATTCCTAATTTTACCTATATCATTTTTGACTGGTCCAATAACAGATAAATTAAGATTGTCTTTCTTGAGATATTTGTCCGCTACCTCTTGAACTTCATTTGATTTAACTTTTCTTATATTTCTGATTATCTCCTCGACTCTTAAAACAGGGTCATTGCTAATAACCTTAGCCCCCATCCAGAGCATTCTATCTGTAGAGTTTTCTAAATTTATCAAGGTAGAACCTATTATAAACTCTTTAGCCTTTCTAAACTCATCTTCAGTTAGACCAGTCTTCTTTATCTTTTCTAACTCATCTAAGATTAAACTGACTGCCTTGATCAGTTTTTTATTTTTTATGCCAGCCGAGATATTAAAACTGCCGCAATCATAGTATTTGGCTAATGATGTAGAGATCTGATAAGCCAGGGCTTCTTCTTCTCTTATTTTCTGGAATAGCCGAGATGACATATTTCCTCCTAAAACTACGCTTAAAACAGCCAGGGCGTATCTTTCAGGATGAGTACGACAACTGGTATGAAAACCCAACGACATATGTGTTTGTTGGGTCATTTTGTTTATATGTTTTAATCTTGGTTTGTGTTTCTTATAAATAAATCTACTGGGCTTTCTTTCGTCTTTTTTAGGACTTAATTTAGCAAATTTATCCTGGATTATATCTCTTATCTGTCGGTTATTAATATTACCGGCTATAACCACAACCATATTGGCAGAATGATATAATCTATCTTTATACTCCACTAGTTTCCTTCGGTTGATATTTGCAATAGAACTGTAATTACCTGCAAGAGGTCTACCCAATGGATGCCCTTGCCACATTATCTCATTAAGTATATCGTCTACATAATATGATGGCATATCTTTATACATCCTTATCTCCTCAAGTATAATCTTCTTCTCTTTCTTAATATCCTCCTCTTTCATAAGGGGGTTGATGGTAATATCTGAGAGGAGATCAATGGCAGTGGATATATATTTTTTAGGAACCTTGGCATAATAACAGGTATACTCTCTGGAAGTAAAGGCATTTATTAATCCACCGACGCCTTCAATCTCTTGTTTTATCTGTTTAGCCGTTCTTTTTTTCGTGCCTCTAAATACAAGATGTTCTAAAAAATGGGAAATACCCATATTTGATAAGTCTTCGAATCTTCCTCCGGCCTTTATCCAGATAGAGACTGATGCTACCTCAGCCGTTACTATTGGTATAAATACGGTCTTTAATTTATTTTTTAACTGGCTAATTATAAATTTCATCTTAAGAAGGTATTTGTTATCAATTCTGCACCACGGGTTTACATCCCGAAACTTCCTCTGGTGTGGAATGAGTCTAGATACTTCTGCAAGATTATCTGAGCGGCTATCTTATCTATTTGAGGTCTCCTCTTTTTTCTTGAGATATTAGCCCTAATTAGTAAATCTTCTGCCTCCTTACTTGATAAGCGCTCATCATAGGTTATAATCTTAAGGTTTGTCTTAGATGATAATATTTTTTTAAATTCAAGAACTTTGCTGGCTTCTTTGCTCAAGGTTCCGTTCATATTAAGAGGTAACCCAATGACAATTAAATCTATATCTTTACTCTTTATAATATCCTCAATAACCCTTAAGTCATGCTCTATGTTTAACCTTTCTAAAGTCATTAATCCTTGAGCAATCAGTCCTGTTTTATCGCTTATGGCAATGCCAATTCTCTTATCACCTATGTCTAAACCTAATATGGGCATATTATATATCAAACAAAACCTTTTAATTCCTTCTTTTTAGAGATTTCATCCACTATGTCCTTTACTTTCTGGATGCTATCTTTATCAGCAACCAGGGTAACATCAGGGGTATGGATTATAATTAGATTAGAAACGCCGAGAGTAGAAACTAAATGGTTAGGCATCCCATAGATTACACAATCTTTGGTATCCTTAGATATAGCAAGGGTATTAATAACCCTATTCGTTTCATATCTCCTTTTATTGATTTCTTCAAAACTTCTGAGGCTGCCTAAATCAGACCATCTAAATTTTGCTCTGACTGCTTTAATATTAT
>CAZQVU010000051.1:0-8012 GCA_964596885.1 uncultured Planctomycetia bacterium | reverse complement strand
TTTAGATATTAGAATTTAGGATTTAAAGGAGTAGTTATGCAAGAGAGGGTTAAAGATTTTGTTGATAGGTCAGGCTGGATAAGATTTTTTGGCATCATTGAGTTATTGATTGGTTTTTTAGTTCTGGGAGTTATGTTTTTATTTATAGTGAGTCTCCTCCTTACAAAAGGCACCTTGCAACCAAAATTACAGATATTTATTCTTTTTAATAACTCAATATTTTTTGGTTTATCCAGTATAATATTCATAACTTGTGGAATTGGTTCTTTTATGATTAAGAAATGGGCAAGGGCTGTTATGCTTATCTTATCTTGCCTATGGTTAATGATTGGTATTTTAGCCTATGTATCAGTGTTAATGCCTCAAAGAAGATACTCTTTGAGTGGCGGTGTTTCTTCAGATACATTTTATATAACAACCATGATAGTCTTTTTAATAATCTATATAGTTGCCCCAGCCATATTTGTAATATTTTATACTAGAAGAAATATCAGAAAGACCTTTGAATATTATGATCCAGGACTTTCATGGGCTGATAAAACACCTTTACCTGTTTTAGGACTTAGTCTTTTCTTTATCTTTGTAAGTTTGGGCTATATTAGCAATTCTTTTTTGAAGATTCTTGGGTTTTTTGGTATGATGTTAACAGGACCTGTTGCTTTATATGCCAGTTTATGTTTTGGTGTTATTTATATAGTCTTAGCCTTTGGTCTATATAAATTAAAAATGGCTGCCTGGGTTCTAAGTTTTATTATGCATATATTCTGGATAGCATCTGGAATAGTTTCATTTTTAAAAATTGATATGAATGAATTATATAATTATCTTGGTATATCTCAGGATATAATAGGAAACTTGGATTCTTTCCAGCAAAATATATGGTTTTCTTCTATAATTACCTCAGTTTTAATAGTTATCTATCAACTTTATCTGTTGAAGTTTTTTAAAAGTAAGAAAGAGGTGAGTTATGAAAGAGGTTGATGTGGCTATTATTATGGGTAGTAAATCTGATTTAGTTTACGCTAAAGAGACAGAGAGTATCTTAAAAGAGTTTAATGTGAAATATCAAATGAAGGTATTATCTGCGCACAGGAGTCCTGAGGCAACAGCTGATTTTGCTAAGACTGCAGAAGAAAAAGGCATAAAGGTGATTATTGCTTTAGCTGGAAAGGCTGCACACTTAGCAGGTGTAATAGCCTCTTATACCACTTTGCCAGTTGTCGGTGTACCGATGGATACAGAGGAGTTAAAAGGGATTGATTCATTGTTTTCGACTGTTCAGATGCCAGCAGGAGTTCCGGTTGGATGTATGTCTATCGGTAAATCCGGAGCTAAAAATGCAGCCTACTATGCAATTGAGATACTGGCTTTATCTGATGAGTCGCTTAATAAGAGATTGAAGGAATACAAGAAAGAACAAGGACAGAAGGTTTTAAGGGTTAAACTTTAGTTTAGTAGATATTAACCTATTTTAGATGTTTTTTCTTGATGTAAAAGAGGCGATTTTGTTATACTTAAGTTTGTGGGGCCATAAAAAGGGGTAAATAGATGATGACCAAAGATGAGTTAAAACAGGTTATCAATAAAGAGTTAGGTAACTACAAAATGATTGTTGTCTCGAATCGAGAACCCTATATACATACCCAGGAAG
The DNA here is from genome assembly GCA_964596885.1 of uncultured Planctomycetia bacterium. Classification (GTDB taxonomy): domain Bacteria; phylum Omnitrophota; class Gorgyraeia; order JAGLLT01; family CAZKQD01; genus CAZQVU01. The sequence continues at coordinate 6,361 of CAZQVU010000051.1, read as the reverse complement.
CAGGTAAGATTAAGGTGTTGCGTCCTTCAGGAGGGGCGGTTACTGCGCTGGATCCTGTTATGAGGGCTTGCGGTGGAACCTGGATTGCTCATGGAAGTGGTAATGCTGATAGGAAAGTTGTTGATAAAGATGATAGAATCAGAGTGCCGACCGAAGATCCACGTTACACATTGAGGAGACTTTGGCTTTCAAAAGATGAAGAGAGGGGATATTATTATGGATTCTCAAATGAAGCCCTCTGGCCTCTTTCGCATATTGCTTATACCCGTCCTATATTTAGAGAAAAGGATTGGCAGATGTATAAGCAGGTAAACAAGAAGTTTGCCGATGCCATATTAGAAGAAAAAACAAAATCAAACCATGATAAACTATTGGTCTGGATTCAAGATTATCACCTGGTGCTGGTAGCCAAATACATAAAGGAGAAATCCCCAGATATAATCTGTGCTTATTTCTGGCATATACCCTGGCCTAACCCGGAGGTTTTTAGAATATGTCCTTTTAAAAAAGAGATCATTGAAGGGTTTCTGGCCAATGACTTAGTTGGGTTTCATATCAGATATCATTGTGATAATTTCATTGAGACGGTTGAACGTGAAGTTGAGGCTAAAGTTGATAGAGAGAGAAATTCTATTATTAAAGAAGGTCATGAATGTCTAATCCGAGCCTTTCCAATAAGCGTAGATTTTAAGGATATATCAGATTTGGCCTCTTCGGATAAAATCAAAGATAGAGCTGAAGAACTTAGAAAAGAACTTTCTTTAGAAGACAAGATTATATTTTTAGGTTGTGACAGGATAGACTATACAAAGGGAATCCCTGAAAGGATTATAGCCTTTGATAGATTTTTAGATAAATATCCAGAATATAAAGAAAAGGTAGTTTTTATCCAGATAGGTGCTATAAGTAGAATACTAATTCAAGCATATAAAGATATTAACAGTGAAATAAACCGATTGGTTGAGGAAGTTAATTGGAAGCATTCTACCAGTGAATGGGCTCCAATAATATTTTCGAAAAGATTTGTTCCTTATGAAGATATTTTAGCCTTCTATTCCCTGGCTGATGTAATTGTCATAAGTTCTCTTCATGATGGTATGAATCTTGTAGCCAAAGAATATATATCTTCAAAATTCGACAACAGTGGAGCCGTAATCTTAAGCCAGTTTACAGGTTCAGCCAGAGAGTTGCAGGAGGCAGTATTTATTAACCCCTATAATATTGCTGAATTTGTTGAGGTCTTTAAGGGAGTAATTGAGATGAAGGATGATGAGAAAGAAAGGAGAATGAAGATATTAAGAGAGATTATTAAGGAAAATAATATCTATCATTGGGCAGCTAAAGTTATATTGGAACTATCTAAATTTTATCTATACTAAATTTCAATGATATGAAAGATGTTTTTAAAAATTGGCCATATATTCAAGAAAAGATAATAAAACATAAGGACTTACTTCTCCTTTCAGATTTTGACGGTACCTTGTCTAAGATAGTAAAACACCCACATCAAGCAAGATTAAGTAAGGCTATAAAAACTTCTTTAAGGAAGATAAAACAACTGCCTTGTGTATCCTTGGGTATAATTAGTGGCCGTCCCCTAAAGAATATAAAAAAGATCATTGGTTTAAGAGATATATATTATGTTGGTAATCATGGTTTTGAACTTGCCTATATCGATAAAAAGGGAAAGGAATACCTTTTTATCCATCCACGACTGAAGAAAGCACTTTTTATCTTAAGACAGATAAAAACGAGATTAAGCCATCAATTAAAGAATATAGAAGGCGTTATAGTTGAAGATAAGCATTATACTTTAAGCATTCATTATAGAATGGTTGATAAAGGAGATTTAAAGGGGCTAAGGCAGATATTCATAGATACTATAAAGCCCTATGTGGATTCAGAAAAGGTCAAGGTTACTTCAGGAAAGAAGGTGTATGAGGTACGTCCCCCTGTAAAGTGGCATAAAGGTCAGGCAGTTAAGAAGATTAAAGGACTCCTTAAGAAAAGAGATCTTGTAACCATTTATTTAGGAGATGATATTACAGATGAAGATGCCTTTGAGGTGTTAAATAAGGATGATTTAGGTATCTATGTAGGGAAGAGAAAGAAGAGAGGTTCTTTGGCTAATTATAGGTTGAAGGATGTAGAGGCTGTTAGAGTTTTTCTAAATAGACTATATGAACTCATAACCTAATAGATAGGATTAATATGGTCAAGACAAAGATTATAAAGATAGATTCTGATAAAATCAATTTAAGGAAGATAAGAGAGGTAGCGAAGATTTTAAAAGATGGTGGATTGGTAGCCTTCCCCACTGATACAGTTTATGGATTAGCAGCCAGCAGTTATAATAAAGAGGCAGTTGAAAGGCTTTATAAAATAAAGAAGAGACCGAAGGATAAACCCTTTCCTCTACAGATAGATAAAGTTGATAAACTTAGTGATTTTGGAGTTGTTTTATCAGAAGATGCCAGGATATTGATTGATAGATTCTGGCCAGGTCCTTTAACTCTGATTTTAAAAACAAAGGGTAGCGGAAAAATAGGTTTTAGGATTCCTGATAACAAGATAGCCTCAGGCATACTTAAAGAATGTGGCATGCCTTTATGTGTGCCAAGTGCAAATTTTGCTGGTGAAACCCCTCCCATAGATGCCAAAAGTGTTATTATTAGTTTTGATGGTTTAATTGAGGCTATAATCGATGGAGGAAGATGTTCTGGTGGAGTTGAATCAACAGTATGCGATTTAACCACTGAGCCCTATCGTATTTTGAGAGAGGGTGTAGTTACCATTAAACAGTTAGAAGAGGCTCTAAATAAAAAAGAGAAGTTCGTTAAAGTAAAGAATATCCTTTTTGTCTGTACAGGAAATAGTTGTCGTTCTGTTATGGCTAAAGGTCTCCTTGAGAAGGAAAAGAAATCCCCTCTTCTTAGTGTAACATCAGCAGGCACTTCGGCTTTATCTGGTATGCCGCCTACTAAAGAGACAATAAAGGTAATGAGTAAAGAAGGAATCGATGTCTCTAAGGAGGTATCTAAGGATGTATCAGAGTCCTTAATTAAAAGAGCGGATTTAGTTCTTGTTATGGAGTTGAAACATAAGCAATTTTTAATCGAAAGATTTCCAGAATATAAAGACAAGGTCTATCTTTTAAAAGAATATAAAAATGAATCTAAATTAGAAGACCCATCTATTAGAGATCCTATTGGTCAACCCATTGAGGTATATGAAGAGGTCCTGGCTCAGATAAAAAAAGAGATAAAAAGGATTAAGGATTTAATTTGAGGGAGGTTATATGAAGATTGCCATTGGCGCAGACCACGCAGGTTTCGAATTAAAGGAGTCATTAAAAACATATCTAAGAAACGAAGGTTATGAAGTTATAGACTGCGGCACTAATTCTAGAGAGAGTGTTGATTATCCGGATTACGGACTTAAGGTAGCAGAGAATGTTTCTAGAAAGAAGGCAGAGGCAGGTCTTTTAATCTGTAGTACGGGTATAGGTCAATCAATTGTAGCCAATAAGGTGCCAGGAATCCGAGCCGCTCTATGTATAAATGAGGATCAAGCCAGATTTTCACGCCTGCATAACGATGCTAACATAATTGTTCTCGGGGCTAAATATACCAATGAGAATGAAGCAGAAAGGATACTTGCTCTCTGGCTAACGACTGATTTTGAAGGTGGCAGACATCAAAGAAGGGTAAACAAGATTAAAGAGATTGAAAGGAGATATTTCAAAAATGAGTAACTTGAAAGAGACTGATCCTCAAGTTTTCAAAGCCCTATTAGATGAAACAAAAAGACAGAGTGAAAACTTAGAGTTCATTGCCAGTGAGAATTTTGCCTCTGAGGAGGTACTTGAAGCACAAGGTTCAGTGCTGACCAACAAATATGCCGAGGGCTATCCTGATGCCCGCTGGTATGGTGGATGTCAATTTGTTGATGTAGTAGAAGAGTTAGCCATAGAGCGAGCCAAGAGGTTATTTGGTGCAGAACATGTCAATGTCCAGCCTCATTCAGGTTCTCAGGCAAATATGGCGGTTTATTTTTCAGTTTTAAAACCAGGTGATACTATACTGGCTATGAATTTAGCCTGCGGAGGTCATCTTACTCATGGACACAAGAAGAACTTCTCTGGTCAGTTTTTTAATATGGTCTTCTATGGTGTCAATAGAGAGACCGAAAGGATCGATTTTAATGAAATCGAGGACTTAGTTAAAAAACACAGACCTAAAATGATTATAGCCGGCGCCAGCGCCTACCCCCGAGAAATAGATTTTGAAAAGTTTTCTAGAATTGCCAGAAGTGCCTATCTGACAGTAGATATGGCTCATATTGCAGGACTTATTGCTGCCAAACTCCACCCCGATCCTATACCTTATGCAGACTTTGTAACTACAACAACTCATAAAACGCTGAGGGGTCCAAGAGGTGGTATGATTCTATGTAAGAAAGAGTATGCCAAGAAGATAGATGCTATGGTCTTTCCCGGTATTCAAGGTGGGCCATTAATGCACATTATTGCTGCAAAGGCTGTTTCGTTTCAGGAGGCATTTAAACCAGAATTTAAAGAATATCAGAAACAGATTATTAAAAATGCAAAGACTTTAGCTAACGAGCTATCTAAAAGAGGTTTTAGGATTGTCTCAGGAGGAACTGACAATCATTTACTTTTAATTGATGTAACCAGCGTCGGCTTAACCGGCAAAGAGGCAGCTGATATTTTAGATAAAGCCAGAATTACAGTTAATAAGAATGCCATTCCCTTTGACAAACAATCGCCTTTTATTGCCAGCGGTATTAGAATGGGGACACCGGCTGTTACAACAAGGGGTATGAAGGAAGATGAGATGGTTAAAATTGCAGAATTAATAGAGACCTTACTTAAAAATCCAAAAGATGAATCTAAATTAAAAGAGGTAAAGGAGGAAGTAGAAAGACTTGTAAGAAAATTTCCTCTTTACAGGGAGAGGATTAATAGGATGGAAAGGGAGTGAAGATGGCAGAAAAAGAAAAAAGACCCGCCTGGGATGAATATTTTTTAAAGATAGCCGAGGAAGTCTCAAAAAGGGCTACCTGTAATAGAGGTAAGGCAGGATGTGTTATAGTTAAGGATAAGAGGATTCTTGCTACTGGCTATGTAGGAGCACCTTCAGGCCTGCCTCACTGTGATGAAGAAGGTCATATGTTAAGGGATGTTATAAATCCTGATGGTTCTATCTCAAAACATTGCATAAGAACTATACATGCTGAACAGAATGCTATCTGTCAGGCAGCTAAGTTTGGGATATCCTTAGAAGGAGGAACTCTATATTGCAAGATGGAACCCTGTTTTACCTGCGCAAAGATGATAGTTAATGTAGGTATAAAGAGGGTGGTTTGTAATAAGAGATATCATGCAGGTCAATATACAAGAGAACTCTTTAAAAAGGCAGGTATAAAGTTAGAGGTCTTATCAGAAGAGATTGAAGAGTATGAAGACCAGGATTAATATATCTTTTTTCTGAAAATTTAAACATTTTGATGAATTGGCGAGGATTCAAGCAAAAGAATAAAAGTTTATACCTAAAAGCAGCCAAAATCCCTCCAATTTCCTTTTTTTTGGTTCTTGACAAATGCCAGATATAGTGTATAATTATGAAGTGTGGACACAAGATAATGTGTTTTTTCTTTCAGATTGATATTCCGCCCTTACAGAAGATTTAAGAGATGAAATGTCCTTACTGCGGTCATACAGAAGATAAAGTAGTAGATTCAAGATCCTCCCAGGGGCAAGATTCTATAAGAAGAAGAAGAGAATGCCTCAAATGCAAGAGAAGGTTTACCACCTATGAACACATAGAAAATCTTCCTCTAATGGTTGCAAAGAAGGATGGTCGGCGTGAATCCTTTGATAGACAAAAGTTACTCTCTGGGATTATAAAAGCATGCGAGAAGAGAAAGATAAGCGTTGACCAGATTGAACAGATGGTTGATGATATTGAGAGGACATTACAGAGAAGATATGATAAAGAAGTGTCCTCAAGTGATATTGGAGAGATTGTTATGGAACATCTAAAGAGGTTGGATCAAGTGGCTTATGTCCGGTTTGCTTCAGTTTATAGGGAATTTAAGGATATTAATCAATTTATGAAGGAGTTAAAACAGATATTAGCAAAAGAAAGGTGAATGAGGATACAACTTATGGAACAAAGTGAACATAAGTTGTCTATCCGAATTCACCCAGCACCTATTTTTAAGATATTAAGGTTAGTTACACCAGTAGATTAAATTTTATGAAGTTCAAGCTTCAGGTAAAGTACTTATTTGAAAAATAGGTGCTGGGTTAAATTCCTGCATACGATTTAGTTTCGTA
>CAZQVU010000050.1:0-8112 GCA_964596885.1 uncultured Planctomycetia bacterium | reverse complement strand
CAAGAGGTACCTGGCAGTTGAATATTGATGGTACAGGTTTGAAGAAAATCTCCTCTCAAATAATAATTACTTCTAATTACATTTCTTCTCAAAATTGCTATGCATATCTACCTGCACCCAAAATTGAGACTATATATAAAGAGTAGTTTTAATCTATATTCTCAGATATTTTCTGATTAAACCTATGATGAAAAGGGGCATAATAAATATGCCACAGAAAGCCTCTACTGCCGCCACTATCTTCAGTGCTCCTAAATAGCCTACAGTAGTAATGTTGTGATACTATAAAAGCACCTCCCAAGGCAGAAGATAAAGCAACCTACATGGTCTTTTCTATAAAAAGCACCAACCCTTTTGAAGTAACTTATAGATCTTACCATAATCTTGTTCTGCGAAAACTTTCTTCTAAAACTTGGGGATTTTCCTGTGTTTTTAATGGTGCCGGAGGTGGGATTCGAACCCACACGAGGGGTTACCTCACACGATTTTGAGTCGTGCGCGTAAGCCAATTCCGCCACTCCGGCTTTTAAGCTTGAGGTTTCAGGTTTCAAACTTCAAGCCTGTAGCTTGTTGCTTGTAACTTGTGACTTGCAGTTTGTAACTATGAGCTCATAAGCTAGTTTATGGTGGAGCCACGAGGGAACCTGAACCGCTTTATTATGCCCTAAACCACTCCATCTTATTCGGATTTAGGGCACTCACCACTCGCTTTTACACAAATGTTATTCATAGCCGTGCCATGAGCCCGAGCCTTGCAAGTGGTTCATAGCCGTGCCATGAACCCAAGCCTTGCGAGTGGTTTATGGTGGAGCTGAGGGGGGCTCGAACCCGCTTCCCGTCATTCCTCATATAATTCGTCACTCCCCAAAGGGGCGCTGCCCCTATGGCGGTCGCCTCAGGCGACCTGTTACCCCGAAAGCGTGGAAAAATTCTTTTTCCACACCTTTTTGAGGTCAGGTGTTCTTTTCCGCTTTCAGCTTATAGCTTTTTTTATTCTTTCCTTTAACCTTTATCCTTGGATATGGTGGAGCTGAGGGGGCTCGAACCCCTGACCTCAACGCTGCCAGCGTCGCGCTCTCCCAACTGAGCTACAGCCCCACTTAAGTTATTAGCAGAAAAAATATTAAGAATTCCTCTATTATTATTTATAACTTGTTTTACCCCAAACCACAGAAAGCCACGGCTCTAAAGTTATGGATGAATGCATATCAAAAAAACCAAAGGGCATACCCCAAAGCTACGAGTGTAAATCCGTCTTCGGGATTTAACTTTTTAGTGTTTGCAAATTCCATTCCTTACAAAATGTCATCTTCAGAGATTAAATATAACATCTCTTTTCGTTATTGTCAATAATTTTTAGAATGAGCGGGGCAATTTCACTTGACGATGGATAGTTTTTTGTGTTAAGATACTGAGGGTTTTTGAGGTGAAAGAGATGAGATTAGGGGTCCATGTATCAATTGCAGGTAAGATATATGAGGCAGTAGACAGGGCTAAGGCTTTGAATTGTGAATGTATGCAGATATTTAGCCGAAATCCAAGAGGTTGGCAGGCGACAAAATTAGATAAGGCCGATGTTGAAGAATTCAAAAAGAGAAGAAAAGAGGCAGATATAACCCCTTTAGTGGTTCATATACCATATTTGATAAATCTGGCATCGCCTGAGGATAGATTATATGAAAAATCTATCCAGGCTTATTTAGAGGATATAAGAAGGGCTGATCTTTTGAGCGCCGAGTATTTTGTGACCCATTTAGGTTCTCACAAAGGAAAGGGCAGGGATTTAGGTATTGATAGATTTGCCAGAGCCTTAGATAAGATAATTAAAGAATTAAAGCCTAAGGTTAAAATATTATTAGAGAATACCTCTGGTAGTGGCAATTGGTTAGGTGGAGATTTTGAGGATATAGCTGAGATAATGACTAAATCCCATCAAAAGGATAAACTTGGTTTATGTTTTGATACCTGCCATGCCTATGCAGCAGGCTATGATATTAAGAACAAAAAAGGTTTGGACGAGACCTTAAAAAAGATTGATAGATTAATAGGCATAAATAAGCTCAAACTCATCCATATTAATGATTCAAAGGGAGATTTAGGCTCCCATCTTGACAGACACCAACATATAGGAAAAGGCAAGATTGGCAGAGATGGATTTAGGCTTATTTTGCATCATCCTAAGTTAAGAGATTTACCTTATGTCTTAGAAACGCCTAAGGAGGATATAAAATCTGACCCTATGAATTTAAAGACGGTGAGGAGTATCTATGAAGGATAGTTACCCACATAATGAAATAGAGAAGAAGTGGCAGGATTACTGGCAGAGGAATAAACTTATGAAGATGGACCCAGCCTCAAGTAAGCCCAAGTACTATTGCCTGGTGATGTTTCCTTATCCCTCAAGTTCCTTGCATGTGGGACATGGTAGAAACTATATTATAGGAGATGTCGTTGCCAGATTTATGAAGATGAACGGCTATAATGTCTTAACTCCTATTGGATGGGATGCCTTTGGTCTACCAGCAGAAAATGCAGCCATTAAGAATAATATTCACCCCAAGGAATCAACTATGAATAATATAAAGAAGATGAAGTCTCAACTTTATGAATGGGGTGTAGCGTATGATTGGGATAGAGAGATTACCTCCTGTCAGCCAGATTACTATAAGTGGACTCAGTGGCTATTCTTAAAACTTTATAAGAAAGGTTTAGCCTATAAGAAGAGGACTTCTGTAAATTGGTGTCCTAATTGTAAGACGGTCTTAGCCAATGAACAGGTGATAGATGGTAAGTGTGAAAGATGTGAAAGCAACATCAAGCAGAAGAATTTAGAGCAATGGTTTTTTAAGATTACAGCCTATGCTCAAGACTTGTTAGATGATATTAAACTTCTTAAAGAGTGGCCTGAGAATGTAAAGGTGATGCAGAGAAACTGGATTGGCCGTTCAGAAGGTGTTACGATAAACTTTAAAGTTGCAGATAGTAATAAAATCTTAAAGTGCTTTACTACCAGATGTGATACAATCTTTGGGGCTACCTTTATGGTTTTGGCGCCCGAACATCCTTTTGTTGAGGAGTTAATCAAGGATTCCCCCTATAAGGATAAGATTAAATCTTTTGTAGAGAGAATAGAATCTCAAAGTAGTTTTCAGAGGGAATCAGAGCAGGTACAAAAAGAGGGGGTTTTTACTGGCAGATATGTTATAAACCCGATGAATAATGAAAAGATTCCTCTCTGGATCGCTAATTATGTTGTTATGGAGTATGGAAGTGGTGCAGTTATGGCTGTCCCTGCCCATGATGAGAGGGATTTTGAGTTTGCTAAGAAATATGGTCTTGACATTAAGGTTGTAATCGATAATCCCAAAGAGCACTTAGATGCCTCAACTATGAACAAGGCATATGAAGATGAAGGTATTGTAGTTAATTCAGGTAGATTTAATGGGCTTAAATCTCAAAAAGCACGAGAAGAGATGGCTAATTGGATGCAGGAGAAAGGGATTGGCAGAAAAGAAGTAAAATATAAATTAAGAGACTGGCTTATCTCAAGGCAGAGATATTGGGGGACTCCTATCCCCATTGTCTATTGTGATGAATGTGGTGCAGTTGGTGTAAAAGAAGAAGATTTGCCGGTTGAGTTACCATATGATGTCAGATTTAAACCAACAGGGGTTTCGCCCTTGCAGGATCATAAAGGTTTCATAGATACTAAGTGTCCCAGATGTGGGAGACCAGCAAAGAGAGAAGTTGATACTATGGATACCTTTGTCGACTCCAGCTGGTATTACCTGCGGTATCTCTCAGCACAGGATGATAAACAACCCTTTGATTCTGATATAGTTAATGCCTGGTTGCCTGTTGATCAATATATTGGTGGAGTAGAGCATGCTATTTTACATCTTTTATATTCAAGGTTCATTACAAAAGTCCTCTATGATTTAAACCTTGTTAAGTTTAAGGAGCCATTTAAAAGGTTGTTTACCCAGGGTATGATTATAAAAGATGGGGCTAAGATGTCTAAATCAAAAGGTAATGTTGTCAGCCCGGATGAGTTAATTGCTAAATATGGAGCAGACACAGTCAGGGTTTATACCTTGTTTATTGGACCACCTGAAAAGGATGCAGAGTGGAATACAAAAGCAATTGAGGGTGCCTGGCGTTTTTTAAATAAGGTGTGGAAACTGACAAATATGGTGATTAAAAAGGAAATACCAGAGATTAAAGATGAGAAATTAGCCAGAAGGTTAAGGGTAAAGACCAACCAGGTTATCAAGAAGGTTACTGATGATATAAGAGATTCTTTTCATTTTAACACTGCCATAAGTGCTATTATGGAATTAGTGAATGAGATATACAAGTCGCAAGTCGCAAGCCGCAAGCCGCAAGTCGCAATGGGTAAACCTCTTAAACCTGAAACTTACAACTTGCAGTCTGGAACGATTAGAGAAGCTATTGAAACCGTAGTGGTCCTTCTTTCACCATTTGCCCCTCATATTAGTGAGGAGTTATGGCAGTTATTGGGAAATAAACCAAGTGTATTTGATAGGGAATGGCCTGAAGCAAAAGAAGAATTCTTAAGACAAGAGACCTTTACTTTGATTGTTCAGATAAATGGAAAAGTAAGAAGCAAGATAGAAGTGCCCATCGATATAAAAGAAGATGAACTGAAAGAAACCATCTTGACTGATGAACATCTTCAAAAATGGATTAAAGGCAGAAAGGTAAAAAGATTCATTATTGTTCCACAAAAGTTAGTTAATCTCGTCGTCTGATATGTATAGTCTCACCGTTCAGGAAAGAGCACTCCTCCTTTTTATAATATCCAGTCTTATTTTAGGCCTGGGTGTCTTGCATTTTAGAAGATCTAATGTGCCAACTTCTCAACCTCAATTAGATTTAAATAAAGATGTAGAACAGATAAAAGAGGAGATTAAAAGAAGTAAGCAGGTTAATATAAATACGGCTGGCATAGAGGAACTTACGAGATTGCCTGGAGTAGGTAAGATTATTGCAGAGAGAATTGTAGAATATCGCAAAACCCATAATTCTTTTATAAGCAAGGAAGAGATAAAAAAGGTAAAAGGTATAGGAGATAATAAGTTTGAGAGGATGGAGGAGTTTATATTATTAGAATGAGCACCTCTGAGTTAACCCCTGGGAATTATCAGCCCATTGAACGGACCTGGTGGTGGGTGAGTATATTTTTTATTTCAGGGATAGTGGCAGCTGATAAATTTAGACTGCCATTTTTTATCCTCTACCTTTTGTGTTTTGCAGGATTTATGGGATGTTTTGTGGGTTTGAGGAATAAAAAGGTATTTTTCTTAAGCCTACTTTTTCTTTTGACTACATTTGGCTTTTTGAGATTTGAAATAGCAGAGATTAAGCCTTCTAACCACATTGGAAGATATGCAACCGACGAAAAAGAAAAGGTTTTATTGGTGGGAACTATAAAAGATGACCCAAAAGAAGTAGAAGATCACTATGGCAATAAAAGAGTAAACTTCTTATTTCAGCCCTCCTATCTTATAAAAGATAATGAGAAGATTAAAACATCGGGTTTGGTAAAAGCATCAATCTATGGCAGGAATTTTGCGGATTTTGAATATGGTCAAAGTTATGCTTTGGAAGGTTTACTATACAAACCGACAGAATCCCTCTTTAAGGATCAGTTTAATTATAGAAAATACCTTGAGAAAAAGGGTATTTACGCCTTATTCTGTAGCAAGAAATACGATGGATATGTTAATTTAAGTTTAGACAGATCCAATCCTTTTTTAAAGGCAGTCTATCGTTTAAAAAATGATTTAAAACAAAGATATAGATTGTTACTCCCTCAACCCTATTGTAGTTTGCTTTCGGCTTTTATCTTAGGTGATAGAGAGGATATACCAGAATCCCTTTATGATTCTTTTATTCACATAGGCACTGTCCATATTCTGGCCATCAGCGGCTTGCATATAGGGCTGGTGATTTTTATTCTTCTGGCTATTTTAAGATTATTGCGTATCAGGAGAAGACCAGCAGCCTTTTTATGTATAGGGTTTCTAATCTTTTATTGTTTTTTAACTGGGGCAAGGATATCTGTTGTAAGAGCGGTTATTATGGGTAGTGTCTTTCTCTTTGGCTGGGTGTTAGACAGAGATAGTGATGTATATAATTCTTTAGGACTTTCGGCATTTTGTATACTCTTATTTAACCCTTATCAACTTTCTGATGTGGGTTTTCAACTTTCTTTTATAGCGGTATTATCTATTATTTACCTCAGTCCAAGATTAGAGAAGATGTTTAAGTTCTTTAAAAACTCTTCCTTTAATTTTAAAGGCAGGATGAAGAATTATATATTCAAAGGAGTAAATGCCTCATTCTGCGCCTGGTTAGGAGTTTTACCTATAACCTTATATTATTTTAATCTAGCCTCTAATATGACAGTTCTATCAAATTTAATTGTTTTACCTTTGTTGAGTGTTATTTTGGGGTTGGGTTTTTTGATGAGTGCAATAAGTTTTATATGGTTAGGTTTAGCTAATATTTTTAGCCAGACTTTATGGTTAATGTTGTTTATTATGATAAAATCCATTAAGTTCTTTGAAAAATTTCCCTATGCCTATTTTAGTTGTAAAAGTATATCCATACCAACTATCCTTTTGTATTATTTATTGATTTTGGCTATGTTCAATTATGACAAAATAAAAACTTTTATCTGGCCTCTGAAAAGACTTCAGAAATCTCTGATTACGGAGATTGCGCAGGATTACAGAGATCTTTAGGAGGGGGATTCTAGACTTTTTCAGAAATCTCTTTATAAATTTATTAAAAGGATAAGGTTAAAAAATCGACTTTGATAATTAATGTAGTTTATGATAGGATGTATTAGTTATGATGGAAGAGAATTTTTTTAGAATTATATTTATAATCTTTATCTTATTTGTTCCTATTGTAATAGGCTATAGAGTAAAAAAAAGTGGCATTTTGCAGAATACAGATTCTATTTCAACTTCTATTATCACCCTTTTAACAAAATTAGCTGCTCCGTTAATTATTCTTTTTGCGTTTTGGAAGTTGGATTTAAGTCATATAAGCATATTTACTTTACCTATTATTGGAATAATGGTTTCCACCTTAGCCTTAATCCCGGCAGGTTTTTTTGCCAAACTCCACAACTTAAACCATAAACAAACCGGCAGTTTCTTAACTTCTGCTATGTTTTCTAATATTGGATATACATTAGGAGGATTTATTGCTTTTGTTTTATATGGGGAGGTAGGTTTTAGTTTAACTATCCTTTATTGTCTGTATTTTAGGCCATATTTTTATACAATCGGCTTTTATATTGGAGAGAATTATAGCACTAAAGAGAGGATCAAAATAAAGGACAATCTTAAGAAGGTCTTTACCGAAGGGATAAGATTGTTTCCTCTTTTAGGGATAGTCGGTGGTATAATTTTAAACTTTTTGTCGGTTCCAAGACCAAATTTTATAAGTTTGTTAAATAGATTCTTGATACCAATTGCAACTTTTGGATATATGTTTGCTATCGGTATGACCTTAAAATTTAGTCTAATTAAGCGATTTAAAGCGTTACTTTTTTCAATGAGTTTTATAAAATTTATCTGGTCTCCTCTTGTGGGTTTAAGCCTGGCTTATCTTTTAGGATATTATACGCTTATGGATGGTTTGCCCTTTAAGATTGTTTTAATTGAGGCTTCGATGCCGGTAGCAATAAGTTCATTGTTAATTCCCGCTTTATTTAATCTGGATCAAGATATCTCAAATTCATGCTGGCTATTTACTACCCTTTTAATTATTCCTCTTTTGCCAATTCTTCTCTGGATTTTAAGTATTCTCTAGAGCAAAAATAGAGATTGCTGAAAAGAGTCTAGCAACTCTATAATCTGTTTTTAATCTCTGTAATCAGAGGTCACTGATGCATTTTTCTGTGCTTATCAAATACTTTGCTTGACAGCAATTTGGTCAGTGTGGTATATTAAGGATAAAGTTACTGTATAGTTTATATAAAGGATTCATTCTAAAATCCCATAAGAAAGGGAAGATATAAAGGAGATAGTCTATATGTATAAGGATGGGTTTATTGAAAGAAGGAAATACGCT
>CAZQVU010000049.1:2418-8117 GCA_964596885.1 uncultured Planctomycetia bacterium | reverse complement strand
ATTCCTCAGCGGATTTAATTCTCGCTGGTAAAATAGATGATCCTCGCAATGCCCATGCAAGTGAAATCATGGTAATTGATAAAGAAAATCCAGGCAGAGGACTTGATTTAAACTATGTTGAGCCAGTTATAAAATTAAAGCCAAAAAATAAAGTTTCTTTATCAGAACCAATCATAATAAAATGGAAGCCATATGTCGGAGCCAGTGCTTATAAAATTCAGTTAATTGAGCAAAAAGACCCGCGTGATTACATGGATCAAAAGTATCTATTTAGCTGGACGAAACGTCCTAAGGTTCAAGAAAATTTTATAAACCTTACTGAGTGCGGTATTGAACTAAAAAAAGGTTACTATTATACAGTAAATATAGATGCATTAGATGAAAACCAGAGAATAATATCTAGATCAGCAAACAAATATGGTAGACCAGATTTCTTAGTAACTGAGTAAAATAAAATGACCAAAATAAGCATAGCGATGTTTCGTGGTATTGGTGATTTTGGAATATGACCATCAAAAATATTTAGGATTTTTTTATTAAAAGTTTGAATTGTATAATTTCTTCACTCTTGACTCTCTCTGTATTATTGTTATAACTATCTTGAATAGCAAGAAAATCAAAGAAGAATTGGGCTATGCAAATAGGCAAAAGGATAGTTTGAAAATTAAAGAAACAAAGAAACCTACCGGATTATCTGTAATTAGCTGTTTTTGGATAGCATTGGGGCTTTCTATATTTATCGAGATAATATATTACACTATAATGCCAATAGGTAGAGTTTTACCGCCAGAGTTAAGTACATACAGCCCCTTAATCGGTTTATTATTTATTTCTATAGGCAAGAGCCTTAGAAAATATCAAATTTGGGCAAGATTTACAGCAATAATATTATCAGTTATAGCAGCTATTGTCATATTATTTAATTTACTTTGCCGGCAAATAGCTAATTTAACCTTATTTCATACCTTCTTAGTCTATTCAGTAATGATTATTCTATTATTTATTTATGTATTTAACATATATTATTTAACCCGTCCAAAAATTAAAGAACTCTTTGTTAAAACTAAAGTAGGAAGGAGTTAAGTAATTTAAAGCAGAGAAGAGCTGTTTTGAAAAATAAATAGATGGTATGGAGTAAGTTGTAGGAATAGTTAAGATTATTCTTGACAAAAGATGTCATATGACATGTAATCAATGTCAATATGGCAGGTTCCAAAATGGGAGGCAATTATGCTAAAACAGCTTCTGGGTTCAAGGATAAGAATAAGCATACTTAAACTTTTTGTTTTTAATCCTGATAACGAGTACTACATCAGGGAGATAGAACGCCTGACAAAAGAACCGTTTGATCCTCTGCGTATGGAATTACGCCGTTTGGAAAATATAGGCTTATTAAAAAGCCGTAGTTCCGGTAAGCAGAAATATTACAGCATTAACTCTAATCATGTGCTTTTTCCAGATATAAAATCTATCATATTAAAGACAGTAGGAATGGGTGATTTATTAAAAAGCACCTTTGACAAAAAGGACGATATTTTGGTTGCATTTATCTATGGCTCATATGCAAAAGATACTGAGCATACTGAAAGCGACATTGATATATTCGTGATTGGAAACATCTCCTCAAAGGAATTACAGGGCGTTATCTCAAAGATTGAAAGCAAGACTAAGCGTGAGATTAACTCTACCATTTATTCATTAGAAGAGCTAAAAGAAAAATACAAGTCAAAAAACAACTTTATCACAGGCGTTCTAAAAGGTCCAAAGATATTCTTGAAAGGAGATGAAAATGACCTTAGAAAACTGGTTCAAAGCAAGCAAGCTCATTAAACACAAGATGAACAAAAAAGAGCTTGATGCGATATTCAGTGTTATTGATAGATGCTTTAAGGATGCCGGATTAAAAGGCCTATCAAGCGATCAGAAATATATTAGTTCCTACCAGGCAGCTTTTGAAGCAGCACTAGCGCTTATTTATTGCTATGGTTATAGGCCAGTCAAAGTAGGCCATCATTATATTGTGTGGCAATGTATGAAAGATTTGTTGGGGAAAAGTACTCATAAAACAATACTCCTTTTTGAAAATGCCGCTAAGAAACGCAACAAGCTTAGCTATGATATTGCCGGCCTTGCCTCACAAAAAGAAGCTGATGAATTATATGAAGAAGCCAAACAGTTCGTATCTCTTATAAAAAGCAAAATAGAGAAATTCGATATATGAGTAAACAGATTATGTTTATTTGACGAAAAATTATTGAGAAAACTTAAAAAGGCCATAAGGATACCGAGAGAAAGAAAGGGAAGTCCGTCAAATAATTTTAGAATCTTTTAAGCTATGTACCGTTTAAGGCGAAAATTCAACTTAAAAATTTATAACTTATTTAAAATAGGGAAGAGGTACTTCTGGAAAACTGTATAATAATTTAGTATTATTCACAGAAGGGGGTTGTATTAAAATTAAATAACAAAAATACAAGGCAGGGGAGAGGTAAAAAATGAAGGAAAAACAATCAAATGAAGTTGAAAAAGATAAAGAACATTTAAGACTACTAACCATCTTTCATTATATACTTGCTGGAATAACAGCAGTTTTTTCATTTATACCATTAATTCATGTATCTATAGGCACAATGATACTTTCCTCTGATAGGCTCAAAAGCACGGAAAATCCACCACCAGATATAATAGGATGGTTGTTTGTAATAATCGGCAGTATATGTATTATACTCGGCCTGACATATGCTTTAACCTTATTTCTATCAGGTCGGTTTATAGCCAGAAAGAGACACCGCATATTTAGCATAGTAATTGCCTGTATAAGTTGTTTATCAATTCCCTTTGGTACAATACTGGGTATATTCACTCTAATAATCCTATCAAAACCAGCAGTCAAAATCTTATATGAAAAGAGGTTAAAGCCCGTCCATTAATTTAAAGCAGGCAAGAGAGGATATACATAGTTTCTAACTCTCATTGTTTCTAACTCTCATTCTATGGTAAAAGTAAGAGAAATCAAAAGCAAAACCATCCTTAACAAATCAAACCTCTCTGATTTTACCCTCAATTGCTATGTTGGTTGTTCTCATAGGTGTCTATATTGTTATGCTCGCTATATGAAAAAATTTAAAGAAAGACCTGAAGAATGGGGTAAATTTGTAGATGTTAAAATAAATGCTCCTGAGATTCTAATAAAAGAGATTAAGAAAATAAGACTACCTAAAGAAGTATATATGAGTACTGTTTGTGATGGCTGGCAACCTCTGGAGGCTAAATATCAACTTTCTAGAACCTGCCTTAAGATACTCTTAGAAGCAGGATTTTCAGTTTCTATACTTACCAAAAGTAGTCTGATTCTTCGGGATTTTGACCTTTTAAGTGCCTATAAAACATCCAGTTTAGGTATGACCATTACTACTTTAGATTCTAAATTAAAGAAGGTCTTAGAACCTTATGCCTCAGAATCTCAAAAACGGATAAATACCCTCAGGGAAGCTCAGAAAAGAGATATAGAGATATGGGCATTTTTAGGACCTTTAATACCCGGCCTTACTGACAGAGAGAGTAATTTAGAGGAGATTTTTAGCAGTTTGAAGGAACTTGGCTTAAGCCATATCTATATTGACAGGTTAAATCCCCGCTGGGGTGTCTTAGAGAATCTTAAAAAAGGATTAGAGAAAGAAGGTTACAGGAAGGCCAATTTATTACTTAGCAATTGTACCAACTACACTAAATATCAAAATTACAGCCAAAGATTAAAATATACTACCCTAAAACTTGCTATTAAATATGGCTTGAGAGACAAATTAAGATTCTGCTTTTGAGTTGGCTTGTAAATAGACGTAAAGAAGGCAAAATCTCCAATCTCCATTATTTTCGTCCATAATACCGCAAAAATACCGACTTTTACACACAGAAGGTAAGTAGTTATTCACAAGTTCTCCAATAATCTCCGCAAGTCCTTATATAACAATATATTATGGCTCATTTTCTCCTATGCTGTAGTTAACATAAGATATATTATAAGACATTACAGAGATTATATAATCACACAAAATTCTTAGCCAGGAATTCTTAGCCAGGAATTCTGGACCTTCTTAGAAATCTCTATCTTGTTTCTCTCTTCGTTAAGGTATTTGCTATAACCCTGGATATGTTTCAAGAATTCACAATATCTCATCTCTTTTTTAACCTCCTCTAACCTTATTCCATTGCATTCACTCAAGATACATTGCTGTAAGTTCATATATAAAAAGGAGTTGCGACAATTATTGTTATAAGTCTCCTATTTATAACTACTTACAAACCTATTCTTTATTATATTTATTATATTTAGACAACTTTAAGGAATTACTCCTTGCCATCCCAACAATAGGTAGATAATTTCTCTTTAGGCAGGCCTATGGCTTTTACCATATCATCCAAGGTTTGATATTTAAGGGTAGTTACATTAAGGTATTTGGTAATCCAACCAACCATTTTTTTGTATTTCTTAGAGGTAGGATTCAGATATTCTTCTATATTATCAATAGTAAATTTACCTTCCAAAGCCTTTATAGCACGCCTTGCAACAAGTTCTTCCATAGTCCGAGTTGAAAAACTATATATACTCGGGAACATCAACGGCGGACAGGCAATCCTTAAATGTATCTCTTTTGCACCATTATCCCATAGTTTCTGGATAGTGTAATTTTTAAGCTGGGTACCTCTTACAATAGAATCATCACAAACTACAATTCTCTTTCCTTTAATTATATCCTTGATAGGTATAAGTTTCATTTTGGCAATTAAGTCTCTGGTGGTCTGTGAAGGCGGAGTATAGCTTCTACCATAACCCTGAGTATATTTAACCAAAGGTCGCCTAAAGGGTTTTTTAGACTCCATTGCATATCCTAAAGCATGGGCTGTGCCTGAATCTGGAATACCTGATACAACATCAACTTCAACATCGTCTCGTTTGGCTAAAAATCTCCCACATCTTTCTCTAACTATCTCTACATTAATTCCTTCATAATTAGAAGCTGGGAATCCTGTATAAATCCATAAAAAGGCATCTATCTTTTCTGCTTTTTTACCTTCTTTAAGAACTTCAGGACCTGATTCCTTTAAGAGTAAGATTTCACCTGGCTGAAGATCCCTTTCTATGTTAAATCCTAAATTAAAGAAAGCTGAACTTTCAGTAGTTATTGCCCAAGCATCCTGGGATTTACCTATAACAAGCGGGCTATAACCAAATCTATCTCTGGCAGCATAAATACCATCTTTATTCACCAATAATAAAGAACATGAACCCTCTATTTTAGAAAACATATTCTCTATACCTTCTACTATTGTTTTGCTTTTATTTATAAGCTTGGCTACTAATTCTGTGGCATTTACTTCACCATCTGTTACTTCTGAGAAGGAATCTCCTTTTTTATGGAGTTCTTTAACCAATCTTTGTTTATTCCGAATCAATCCATTTGTACAAATGGCAAAGGGACCAAAATGAGAATTTAAATATATGGGTTGTTCATCTCTATCGCTAATTACACCTATCCCCTTCTTACCTGACATCTCTTTAAAATCTTCATAAAACTTTGACTTAAATTGGCTCTGACTTATATCACGAATGCGCCTTTGGAGTTCTTTACCCCAGATAGCCATTCCTCCAAACGCAGTGCCTAAATGAGAATGATAATCTGTACCATAAAAAATAGTAT
>CAZQVU010000049.1:0-2318 GCA_964596885.1 uncultured Planctomycetia bacterium | reverse complement strand
CCTCCAAACGCAGTGCCTAAATGAGAATGATAATCTGTACCATAAAAAATAGTATCAACGCAGTCCTTTTTTGATGCTACTCCAAATATCCCACTCATACACGTCCCTTTTTTCAGTTTTATTTATTGCTTATCCCACAAAACAGGTTAATTCTATCATCCTCCCCTATAAAAGTCAACAAATTTATAAGAAGCTTTCCCATATTTTGTGCAAGTTTTTCTTTTAACTTTAGTTAAGACAACACCTTAAAGTATTATAAATTTATCTGGAGGGAAAGCTCAAGTTCTTTCCAGTTGCACAAAGAATGGGAAAGAACTATTTATGAAAGAATTAACTCAGTTACAATAAACTCATTTTTTGTTTTGATAAAAATGTTTAATTGCAGAAATCACCTCATCCGGCGTATCTACAACTTTATAGATATCAAGATGAGGACTGGCAATTAATCCTTTCTTAAGTACTGTACTTTTTAGCCAATCTAAAAAACCCTCCCAATACTCTGAGCCAAAAATAATTACAGGAAAAGGGGCAATTCTTCCTGTCTGTATAAGAACAAGGGATTCGCAAAGTTCGTCTAAGGTGCCGTAACCTCCGGGAAATATCACAAAAGCTTTACTATGCTTTGCAAACATAACTTTACGTATAAAAAAATATTTAAAAGATACCAAGGTATTTATATAAGCGTTGGGTTTTTGTTGTAGAGGAATTTTGATATTCAAACCTACTGAATTACCTCCTGCCTCTTTAGCTCCTTTATTTGCTGCTTCCATAATACCAGAACCTGCACCCGTCATAATGCTATAACCTTCTTTTACCAACCTTTGAGCAGTTTCCCTTGCCAATTTATAGTATCTATCATTTCTCTTTATTTTGCTACCACCAAAGATAGTAACTGCATCACCAATCTTAGAGAGCCTATTAAAACCCTTAACAAATTCTGCCATTATCCGAGTTATTCTCTTAGGCTCATTAGTTTCAATCTGATATTCTACTAAAATATCTTTTTTATTATTCATTGTTATCCTTTAGTCTAATCTTTAATCTTGTAAACCTTATCTCCTTCTCTTACTCTCTTTTTAACCTTAAGACCTATTTCTTTACCTTTAGTTGCCCTGGTTATTGGTTTATGATTAACCTGTAGAGATATAACCTTCTCCTTGAAATCTGTAGTATGGCCTTTTATTCTAACCACATCGCCAATACTCAATGTGCCTTCTTTGATTTTCACAACGGCTGCTTTAACATGAGGAAAATAATGAGTTACTTCCCCCATCTCTTCTAACTTTTCATCTTTTTCCTTTCTTTTGAATAATCCAAAAATCATCTCTACCCTCCCCCTTTTTTATTTTTTTCCAACTTTTTTAAAAAAATAGATGGTTTTACTATATTGGTTTGGTTATATTTTCTTACTTCTAGAAGATGTCTATCATTAGATATAATAAATTGAGCATTTACCTTATGAGCACATTCAAGATACTTATTATCATCAGGATCATCTCTTATCAGATTTATCTTTTTATCGGGAGTTACTTTATTTGCTTTTTTAAATAGAATTTTTACTTTATTTATAAAGGGTTTTTTCGCTTTGATGTTATCAAGAATATAAAATATCTCGTCTCTTATTTTCTCTGTGTAGTAAAGATCACATTTGTCCTTAAGGACATTATTTAAAATTTTATATGAATTACTTTTCCTGTTCCAGTATGAAGCTATAATTAAATTAGCATCAATAACTATCTTCATACAAAATAAAAAAACCGCCAAGAATCATTCTTTTTGATTCCTGGCGGTTAAATGAATAAGAAGTATATCGGACATCTTTTTAAATACTGATATTCTCAGCCCATTTTGAAACAATTGGGGCTTTCCAGTATTTACCCATTAAGGATTGAATTACGCCAATAATACTATATGCACCAAAGATTAAACCAATAAGCCACCCCAAGAAGGTCAAGATAAATTGACCTATAAAAGGTATAAGAAATACAATAAACGCTATTAATTCTCCAACGAATAACACCAAACCTTGTTTTGCATGGTGTAAAGCAAATTTATTATCCTTCTTATTTAATAAAGGTAATAAGCATAAAGGTCCCAAATAAGCTAAAACTGCCCAAATTTTACCTTCTTTTATATCTTTATTCTCTTCAACGCCTCCAGCCTCTTTAACTTCCTCTGTCATTTTTGACACCCCCCTCTTTTTTGACAACTACTTAATTTTAATTATATCTGATTGCATAGATTAAAACTAATATCTTTTTTAAAACAACAATATCTTATCATACTAATTTCCCTTTGTCAACTCATCAGAGTCCATT
>CAZQVU010000048.1:0-8159 GCA_964596885.1 uncultured Planctomycetia bacterium | reverse complement strand
AAGAGGCAAAAGAGGGGGATATAACTTTCGTAGCCAATCCAAAATATTTATCTCTGATGGATACTACTTGCGCCTCAGCGATTATAACTTTTAAAGATGTAAAAGATGCCCCTAAACCCATTATAAGATGCGAAAATCCTTCTCTGGCATTTGCCAAGTTGGTTTCCCTTTTGGCTCCTAACGAGATAAGACATCCTACAGGTATCCACCCTCATGCTATTATTGGCGAAAATGTGAAGTTAGGTAAGGATGTGGCTATCCAGGCTTATACAGTAGTCGAAGATGATGCTGAAATCCAGGATGGTGCAGTTATATACAGCGGGGTCTATATTGGTCATCATACAAAAATAGGCAAAAATACACTGATCTATCCAAATGTTTCTATAAGAGAAAGGGTTGAAATAGGAGAGAGAGTAATTATTCATTCAGGCACTGTCATTGGAAGTGATGGTTTTGGATTTGCCACCGTCAAAGGGGTACATCATAAGATTCCTCAAATAGGCACTGTAATTATTGAGGATGATGTTGAGATTGGAGCAAATGTTACAATCGACAGAGCAAGATTTGATAAGACTCTTATCGGAAGAGGTACAAAGATTGATAATTTAGTTCAGATTGCCCATAATGTTATAATTGGTGAACATTCGATTGTGGTTGCTCAGACAGGTATATCAGGAAGCACTATTGTGGGAAAAGATGTAATTTTAGCCGGTCAGTCAGGGGTGGTTGGTCATATAACAATTGGAAATGGTGCTATAGTTGCAGCTCAGGCCGGTGTTACTAAATCGGTTCCTCCAGGTACAAAAGTATCAGGTTATCCAGCCAAACCTCATCAGGTGGCTAAAAGAGTTAATGCCTGTCTTCAGAGATTACCCGAGTTATTTAAGAAGGTTAGAGAATTAGAGAAGAGGGTTGAGGAATTAGATAAAGAAAACCAGGGACTTAAGGAGCAGGTTTAATCTTTTCAAAGAGGCAATTATAATGAGAAAACAGAAAACTATTAAACAGGAAGTATCTCTTGAGGGTATAGGTATACATACCGGTAAGAAGGTTAAGGTAAGATTTAAACCTTCTTTGGCAGGAGCCGGGATTAATTTCATCAGGACAGACTTAAAAGATAAACCAGTGATAAAGGCAGACATTACTAAGATAACCCCTCCTTTAAGAAGGCTAAGGAGGACTTCAATTGGTATCTCTTTGAAAGATGAAGACATAGAAGTTCATACCATTGAACATCTTATGGCTGCTTTATGTGGATTAGAAATCGATAATATAATTGTTGAATTAGATTCAGAGGAACTACCTGGATTGGATGGAAGTGCGGAGGGTTTTGTTAAGATTTTAAAGAAGGCTGGCTTAGAAGAACAGGATAGAGAAAGAGAATATTTTAATGTGGGAATGCCCATCTGGGTGCAGGAAGAGGATCGTTACTTAGTTGTTCTTCCAAGCGACAAGTTTGAAATCTCTTATATCTTAAATTATAAACACCCATTTCTAAACTCTCAATATTTAGATTTGATACTGAGTCCGGAGATCTTTGAAAAAGAGTTAGCTTCTTCAAGGACTTTCTGCTTGGAAGAGGAGGTGGATTCTTTAAAAAAGAGTGGCTTAGGCAAGGGTGCTAACTATGAGAATACTATAGTTGTAGATAAAGAAGGTGTTAAAAAAAATAGGTTAAGATTTAAAGATGAGTTTGTAAGGCATAAGATATCTGATTTAATTGGCGATTTATATCTTTTAGGAAGACCTATAAAGGCTCGGGTAGTTGCTATAAAAAGTGGCCATTCACTTAACATTAAACTGGTTGAGAAACTCTATGCTTATTTACAGAAAACCAAACAGGCTGGTGTAGAGGCTAAGCTCTTGAAGCATGTTGAGCCACCTTTAGATATTAGTGCCATTGAGAAAATTTTACCTCATAGATATCCTTTCTTGTTCATAGACAAAATAGTAGAGTTAGAACAAGATAGACGCGCAGTCGGTATAAAGAATGTGACTATGAATGATTATTTCTTCAAGGGTCATTTTCCGGAACGTCCAGTTATGCCAGGTGTTTTGATAGTTGAAGCTATGGCTCAGGTAGCAGGTGTTCTGATGTTAAGCAAGCCGGAGAATGCGGGAAAACTTGCTTATTTTATGAGTATGAATAAGGTAAAGTTCAGAAAGGCTGTTGTACCAGGCGATCAATTGGTTTTAGAGGCTGAAGTAGTCAAAATCAAATCTAAAACTGGTCAGGTGCATACACGGGCCTTCGTTAATGATACAGTGGTCTCAGAGGCTGATTTAATGTTCAGTCTGGTCAAAGTTTAAAGATGGTTATGAAAACCCATCCTACCGCTATAATACATCCAAAAGCTAAGGTGGCTGATGATGTTAAGGTTGGCCCATATTCTTTAATAGGTGAGTATGTAGAAATTTCATCAGGATGTAATATTGGCGCTAATTGTGTTATAAAAGGATATACTTCGATAGGAAGAAATTGCAAGATATTTACCGGGGCTGTTATTGGTTCTCCACCTCAGGATTTAAAATATAAAAATGAGGTTACTTTCTTGGAGATTGGCGATAATAATACCATCAGAGAATATGTGACCATAAATCCTGCTACTAAAAAGAATAAGAAGACTATTATAGGAAACAACAATCTTATTATGGCTTATTCTCATATAGCCCATGATTGCCTCATAGGAAATAATACTATTATTGCCAATGCAGGAACTCTGGCAGGATATGTGACGATTGAGGATTATGCTGTCGTTGGAGGATTGGTGGCTATTCATCAATTTGTGAGAGTGGGTTCATATTCAATTATTGGAGGCTGCTCTAAGGTTGTTCAAGATGTAGTTCCTTATTCAATGTGCGATGGTCATCCTGCCAAAGTCTATGGTCTCAATGTGATAGGTTTAAAAAGAGCAAACTTTCCTCCCAATATCAGGCGGGATTTAAGAAAGGCCTTTAAGATATTATTTAAATCCCAACTGTCTCTTTCTCACGCCATAAAACGAATAAATGAAGAGATTGAAAAGTCTCACGAAGTAACATATCTGATTAATTTTATAAAGAACTCCAAAAGAGGAATATGCAGATAATGAAGCGTTTAGGTTTAATAGCTGGAAATGGTAAGTTTCCCATTTT
Organism: uncultured Planctomycetia bacterium; assembly: GCA_964596885.1. Classification (GTDB taxonomy): domain Bacteria; phylum Omnitrophota; class Gorgyraeia; order JAGLLT01; family CAZKQD01; genus CAZQVU01. Next base: position 5,024 of record CAZQVU010000048.1, on the reverse strand, counting down.
GGTTGCAGAATCTGCCAGAGATAAAGATATTGATATAGTCGCTATAGCCTTTAAGGAAGAGACTTCTAGAAAACTTGAGGATTTAGTTGATAGGATTTACTGGATTGGCATTGGTGAGTTATCAAAACTCTTTAAGATCTTTGAAAGTGAAGATATAAAAGAGGCTATTATGGCTGGCCAGATTAAACCTCTTCATCTTTTCAATCCCTGGATAAGAAAAGATGCTACTATGAGAACTTTTTTGAATAAAACCAGAGATAGAAGAGGAGATTCCTTGTTGAAGAGTATAGCCGATGAACTCGATAGACGTGGCGTAAAACTTCTGGACTCTTCCTTTTTGTTAACCAGTAGTTTAGCCCAAAAGGGTATTTTAACAAAAAGTTCAATAGATAAGAAAGACTGGCAGGATATAGAATTTGGTAGGGATATTGCTAAGAAACTTGCCTCTTTATCTATTGGCCAGACAGTTATAGTAAAAGACAAAGCAGTCGTAGCGGTTGAGGCTATAGAGGGTACTGATGCAACCATAAGACGGGGGTTTCGTCTGGCAAAAGAGGGATGTATAGTTGTTAAAGTTTCAAGACAAAAGCATGATATGCGTTTTGATATTCCTGTGGTCGGGTTAAAAACATTAAAGGTTCTTAAAAAATGCAGAGTTAAAGCGCTGGCAATTGAGGCTCAGAAGACACTCCTTATAGATAAAAATAAATTTTTAAAAGGGGCTAATAAGTTAGGTATTTCGGTAGTCGGGATTTAACCTTGGTTTAGAAAATCTATTATATATTCAGCCGCTCTTCTGCTTGCTCCTGGAGGACCCAATAAGTTTCTAACCTTTGAAAGTTCCCCTTTCATTCGGTCAATTTTATCTCTGTTAAGTATATATTCTACGACAAACTCAGATATCTTTTCTGGACGGGCATCATATTGGATAAATTCAGGGACTATTTTTTTGTTAGCAATTATATTAACTAGTCCAATATATGGAATCCGAATTAAACTTCTAATAAACAGCCAACTTAAGAAAGAAACCTTATAGATAATAGCCATTGGGACAGTTAAGATGGTGGCTTCTAAGGTTGCCGTTCCTGAACAGATAAGGGCAAAATCAGTAATATTTAAGATATCATATACATTATTTACTATAAGTCTTACTGGTAGATTAGATTTTTTGACTTCCTGTTCATAAATAAAACCTTCTGCTGAATTTGACTGGATTAAGAGAAATTGAGCATCTTGTATCTTTCGGTGTATTAAGTTGGCAGATTCTAACATGATGGGTAGATTTTTACAGATTTCATTTTCTCTTGAGCCAGGCATAAGAGTTATAATGGGCTTTGAACCATCCAGATTATAATTCAAAAGGGTCTCATCTTTAGAATTTACAGGTTTTACAATATCAATTAGAGGATGTCCTGCAAAGTAAGCATCTATTTTTTCTTTTTTGTATAGATCTTCTTCAAATTTGAAGAGAACAATCATTTTATCTACTAATTTTCTAATTGTTTTAATGCGGTTTTTACCCCAAGCCCATACCTGGGGACTGATATAGTATATAATAGATATATTCCTTTTTTTTATTTCCTTGGCTATTTTAAGGTTGAAACCCGGATAATCAATTAAGACAACCACATCTGGTTTTACTTGATCAATCTTTTTGAGTAATAATTTGAAGGCTGATTTGAACTTGTCTATGTTTTTTAATACCTCAGAAAAACCTATAACAGCCAGATTAGTTAAATCGTAGTATATTTCAGCACCTGCAGCTTTCATTTGAGAACCGCCTAAACCGCTGATTTCTATCTCAGGTGAAATCTCTTTTAGATTTTTTATCAAATGAGAGCCGTGTAGATCTCCAGAGGGCTCACCGGCTATAATAGTTATCTTTTTGCCCATTTACCAGCACCTTTAATTTTTTTTAGAATTTTGAGAGCCACCTCCAGGGCTATTTTTGCATCTTCACCAGAGACAACAGGTCTTTTTCTGTTTATGATACAATTTACAAAAGATTCAATTTCAACTTTGAGTGGTTCTTCCTTTCTTATGTCTATATTTTTCTTTACTATTTTATTATTTTTCTTTGTATAGATTTGAGCCTCCTGCGTGACATAATCTAAGGAGAGATAAGCATCTTTCTGAAATATCCTGATTTTCCTTACTTCATCTTCGGAGACTCTAGATGAGGTAATATTACAGATAGTATTATCTTTAAAGGTTAGGCGAGCGTTGGCAATATCTTCATATTTAGAAAGCACCTTGACGCCTACAGCATCAATCTTTTTTATTTCAGATCTTACAAGATGGAGTATAATGTCAATGTCATGAATCATTAAATCCAGAACTACGCCGATATCTGAACTTCTTGCCTTATATGGCCCCAGACGGTGACATTCTATAAACTTAGGTTTTTTTATTATCTTCTTTAAGGCTTTTACAGCAGCGTTGAATCTTTCAATATGACCTACTTGAAGGAGAACTTTATTCTTTTTAGCCTCCTCTAATAATTCGTTTGCCTGTTTAAGAGTTTCAGTGATAGGTTTTTCGATTAAAACATGGACTTTATTTTGGATAAAGTCTTTTGCTATCTTATAGTGCTTATTGGTAGGAACTGCAATACTTACAGCCTCTATCTTATCAAGAATATCACGATAATCAAAGACTGGTTTTGTATTATTAAATTTGGCTATTTCTTTAGCCCTTTCTTTGTCTTTATCGCAGACAGCAATTAAATTAACACTTTTAAGTTGAGAATATACCCTTGCATGGAGACTACCGAGATGACCAACACCAACCACTGCTACTTTAACTTTTTTCATTTTTTACAATTTATTGATGGAATATTATAACTATTTGCCAAAGATTATATCATCTTATGATATAAGGTTCAAGAATTTATTTTTTATCCTCGACAAACTAACCTAAGCGTGATAAAATATGTATGTTTAATTCAGGAGACAGATATATATAAAATGAGAAGATTTAGAGATTATATAAGATTTATAGGTTTTATTAAACCTCATTTGTGGATATTTATTGTAGCTGCAGGATGTATGATGGTTGAGACTGTTGTAGGCAAGGCAGCCTCCATAGGTGCAATTATTCCCTCAGTTACTATTGTTTTAGCTGGTAAGAAGATAATTTTGCCTCATCAGTCCAATATGCCAGAGTTCATAGAAGATATAGCTAATAAGGCAGTAAATTATATAAACTCCTTAGATCGATTACACCTCCTTTATCTTATAATCTATGGCATTCTTGTTTTGTTTTTAGTTAAAGAGATTTTTACTTTCTTGCAAGGTTATCTTACGAGAAATTTGAGTTTGAAAGTAGTCAGAGATGTAAGAAATCAATTATATAATAAATTAATCAGTCTTTCTTTAAGATTTTTTAGTAAAAGGCGTACACCTCAACTTGTCTCTCGCATTACCTATGATGCAGGAGTTATACAAAATGCTGTAGCCGAAGGAGTTAGGGATCTGATCTCTGAAAGCATACAATTGATAGTTCTTTTTATATCACTGGTTATAATTATGGTAGCCTTCAGTATACCCTGGTGGTTTGTGTTGGTGTTTTTAGTAATTGTCCCTTTGATAGCCTATCCAGTTAGGCGTCTGGGTAAAAGGTTGCGTTCAATAAGCAGGGATGCCCAGGAGAAGATGTCAGATATTAATTCTATATTGTACGAGACATTTTCAGGTATAAGGATTGTCAAGGCGTTTGATATGACTTCATATGAGAAGGAGAGGTTTAGGAAGAATAATCAAAGGTTCTATAGGATTATGTTGAAATCAGCTAAAAGGCTTGCGGCCATCAATCCTTTAACTGAATATATCTCAATCTGTGCAGGAGTTACAGTGGTTTATTTTGTAGGTAGATTGATTATAACAAGAGGTTTAGATCCAGGTGCATTTACAGCTTTTCTCTTTTGTCTATTTGAGATGATTAGGCCATTTAAGAAACTGAGCAATGTTCATCTTATAAATCAAAGAGCCCTTGCTGCAGCAGATAGAATTTTTAATATACTTGATGAACAGCCAGATATAAAAGAAAAGAAAGGGGCTTTAGAACTGCCCGGATTTAAAGATAAAGTAGAATTCAGGAATGTCTCTTTTAGATACGAGGATACCTATGTTCTAAAAGATATCAATTTGGAAGTTCAAAAAGGAGAGATAATTGCTATAGTTGGAAAGAGTGGGGTGGGTAAAACTACTTTAGTTAATTTAATACCCCGCTTTTATGACCCAACTGCAGGTGGGATTTTTATTGACGGTAATAATATAAAAGATATTAAATTAGCCTCATTGAGAAGGCAAATTGGTATTGTGACCCAGGAGACCATCCTCTTTAATGATACAATTAGAGCTAATATTGCCTATGGTAATGTTGAAGCAGATGAGATAGAGATAAAGCGGGCTGCAGAGGCAGCTAATGCTATTGAGTTTATACAGAGATTACCTGATGGTTTTGATACTCTCATAGGAGATAGGGGTGTAAGGCTATCTGGCGGTGAAAGGCAAAGAATTGCTATAGCCCGAGCCATATTAAAAAACCCCCCTATTTTAATCTTAGATGAGGCAACTTCTCAGTTGGATACAGAGAGCGAAAGATTAGTCCAGAGTGCCATTAATCATTTAATTAAGGGAAGAACAGCTTTTATAATTGCTCATAGATTATCGACAGTGAAACACGCCTCACGCATTGTTGTTTTAGATAAAGGAGAGATTGCAGAGATGGGTACACATAAAGAACTTATGCAAAGAGATAGCATATATAGGAGAGTCTATGAGTTACAGTTTAAGGACACCCCGTAAAAAAGAAGTTCTCCCATATTTGTTGCAAAAATTTAATGTAAGTCATTGTGATTAAAGATGTTGTTTGTTAAATTTTTGTTTTTCTATTTTTAATAAGGAAAGCTTCTGATTACACCGATTAAAAACCACAAAGACTATCCTTTTAACAACAGATTTGGGATGTCCTGTAAAAAATACTTGCAAAGAGGGATTATTGTGTTATAATGATGAGCCAGT
>CAZQVU010000047.1:0-8334 GCA_964596885.1 uncultured Planctomycetia bacterium | reverse complement strand
TGGAGCGGGTGAAGGGAATCGAACCCTCGTAATCGGCTTGGAAGGCCGATGTTTTACCACTAAACTACACCCGCATATAAAAAAATCCTAAATTCTAATATCTAAATCCTAAATAAATTCTAAATTCCCAAATTCAAAACCTTTTTGTTTTAATGCCTGCCCCGTAGTCAACCGAAGGTTGTACTATGGGGTTTAGTATTTAGAATTTCGTGTTTAGAATTTATTAAAATGGTGGGCAGGGAAGGATTCGAACCTCCGAAGGCTACGCCAGCAGATTTACAGTCTGCCCCCGTTGACCACTTGGGTACCTGCCCAGATATTATCACTTAAAGACTAACTCTTTATTTACTCAATCATTGCCCAGTACCACGTTGGGTACTGGACACTCACTATCTGCTATTTGTTTTAGTATATCTAAAACACACCTTTGTGGCTTGCCACGCACCCGAACGAAGTGAGTGGTTCGTGGAGCCGGCGAGAGGATTCGAACCCCCGACATCCTCATTACAAGTGAGGCGCTCTTCCAGCTGAGCTACGCCGGCATTCACTCATACCCTCATCATAGCCTCAGGTATATTATCTAAAATATCAGTGGCAATCAGACTTATCTGACCCTTTTTTGAAGCAGCTATATCTCCGCTAAGGCCATGAAGATAAACACCCAATTTTGCCGCACCAAAAGGGTCAATCTTCTGTCCAATAAAACTGGCTATCATACCACAAAGAACATCACCAGCACCTGCTGTTGCCATACCAGGATTACCAGTCTCATTTACATAATGACTGCCGTCTTCATTAACCACAACCGTCTTATATCCTTTTAAGACCACTACTATATTATATTCAGTTGCGAGTCTCTTTGCAACCCCTATTCTATCTTCCTGTATCTTATTAACTGTTAAATTCATTAATCTTGACATCTCGCCAGGATGAGGAGTTAAGACCAAAGGAGCCTTCTTCTTTCTTAGAATATCTCTTGTTTCTGAGATGGCATTTAATGCATCTCCATCTAAAACCATAGGAATATCGGATGTCTCAATCAACCTATAAATAATCTTACTTGTCTCAACTGTCTTTCTCAAGCCACATCCGGCTGCAATTACATCGCATCTCTTTATAGCCTTTAATATATTATCAATGGCTTTTATACTCAATGTCCCTTCTTTTGTCTCGGGTTGAGGATCAGTAATAACCTCGGTCAATTTCGTCTCCATAATAATATTAAGACTCTTAGGTATAGCCAGGGTAACTAACCCACTTCCAGAAAGTAGAGAACTTTGAGAACACAAATAAGCCGCTCCTGTCATACCCTGAGAGCCTGCTATGGTATAGACATGTCCATAATCACCCTTATGGGTTGCTGGCAAACGTCTGGAAATTACCTCTTTATGTGTATCTTTAACCATCTTTAATCAATACGCAATTGGCTATAGCCAAATCCTTAGTATGTGATATAGAAATTGAAATATCTCTCACTTTCTGTTTTGCCTTTAAATCTTTTAAATAACCATAAAGTCTTATCTCTGGCTTACCATTTTCCTGATTTAATACTTCGATATTCTTCCATTTTATAAAACCATTCCATCCTTGACCAAAGGCTTTTAAGACAGCCTCTTTAGTTGCAAACCGCGCTGCCAGATGCTGATAATAAAATCGTTTATCTTTTGAATAATCTATTTCTTTAGCAGTAAAGATCTTACCTAAAAATTTACTATTCCATCTCCTGACTGCTTCTTTTATGCGACTGACCTCAACTAAGTCTACACCCGAACTTATATTCATACCATCTAACTTCTCATTAATCTCTTCATCTGTTTTACTGCTTCAGCCAAACCAACAAAGACAGCTTTTGAAATTATAGAATGTCCAATATTCAATTCTCTTACCTCTTTAATCCTGGCAATAGCCTTTACATTCTCATAATTAAGACCGTGGCCTGCATAAACATCTAATTTATATCCTGAGGCTAATTCTGCCGCTTCTTTGATTAGATGAAGGTGTTTTTCTCTTTCTTTTTTACTTCTTGAATTAGCATATTCTCCGGTATGTATCTCAATAGCCTCAGCTCCTATTTGACTGGCGGCTTTAATTTGTTTGGGATCTGGATCTATGAACAGACTAACTATAATACCACTCTTTTTTAAATCGTCAACGACTTTTTTAACTCTTTTAAAATTTGATACCACATCCAAGCCACCTTCTGTAGTAAGTTCCTGCCTTCTCTCTGGAACTAATGTTGATTGGTCTGGTCTTATCCTCTTGGCTATCTTTACAATATCTTTATTGATAGACATCTCAAGATTTAATTTTGTTCTAACCTTCTTCCTCAATAATCTAACATCCTCATCTTTTATATGACGTCTATCCTCTCTTAAATGCACGACGATTGCGTCTGCTCCTGCTTTTTCAACAATCGCTGCTGCCTCAATTGGATCTGGATAATCTATCCTTCTTGCCTCCCTTAAAGTTGCCACATGGTCTATATTTACACCTAATTTAGGCATAATTATATCAAACTCCTATATCCTTTCTTATAATTTCAGCCAGCCTATAGCCCATCTTCTTAATAGTATCTGGGTCTTTTCCTTCAACCATTATCCGAATAACAGGCTCAGTGCCAGAATATCTAACTATTAATCTACCGTGATTATTCAGTCTATTTTCAAATTCATCGATAGTCTTATCTAAGTATGGGATATCAGAAAAAGGTTTCCTCTGTCTTACTTTTACATTCAACAATAATTGCGGAAATTTCTCCATACACTTAGATAACTGACTAAGATAACTGTCTTCTTCTTTCATTATCTCAAGTATCTGCAAGGAGGTTATAATACCGTCTCCAGTCAAATTGTGGTCAAAAAATACTATATGTCCTGATTGCTCTCCTCCAACATTTAAACCCTCCTCTACCATCTTCTCGACTACATATTTATCACCAACCTGGGTCCTTAAGATTTTAATATCTCCTTTTCCTAAGGCCTCATCCAATCCCATATTGCTCATTACAGTCGCTACCAAGGTGTTCTTATTTAATCTCCTCTTCCTGGATAAGTATAAGCCACTGATAGCCATAATATAATCTCCATCTAAGACATTTCCTCTCTCATCAGTCAAAATTACCCTGTCACCATCTCCATCAAATGATAAACCAATGTGGGCTCTATTATCTAATACCAAATGTCTTATACTCTCTGGATGCTGGCTTCCACAATTAAGATTTATCTTTTTGCCCTCGGGTCTGTTATTTTGTGCTATTACTTCTGCGCCGAGTTCACTAAATATTCTATCGGCGATATTACAGACAGCGCCATAGGCAGCATCAATTACTATCTTAATACCACTTAAGTCAAGATCTTTAAACCTCTCCTGAGTAAAACGAATATATTCTTTAACAAACTCATCTTTCTTATTATCTATTATCTTGGCTTTACCCCCTATAGATTCCTTTCCTTTTTTCTTATCACCGCCCATAACCAAATCCTCAATCTCTTTTTCAAAATCATCAGAAATCTTAAAACCTTTAGATGAAAAAAATTTTATTCCATTATCCTGGCTCAAATTATGAGAGGCTGAAATCATAGCCCCTAAGTTCATATTATATCGGCGGATAACATATGATAAAGCTGCTGTTGGCAAAACATCGGTTAGGTAAATATGAATGGGATATTTAGAAGCTCCCTGAATAAGAAAAGTCTCAATATCCTTACCTGATGGCCTGGTATCCCTGGCTATTAAAAGATTAGAATTTGAATCCTCTTTGAATAAGAGATACCCTATGCTTTCACCTAAATTTATAATAAAGTCTTTTATCAAGGGGGATTCGCCATATTTTGCTCTTATGCCATCAGTACCAAATAATCTACCCATTCTAATCACTCAATCTCTTCATATCTTGATATCTCTACTCTACATAAAGGATTCTCAGATAATAACCTAATATTATCCGGCAAGATTACCTTAACTGGTATAGAATAGATCCCTTCTTTGGCAAAATCGCTTATATCTACAAATGCTGTAATATTGCTGGAGGTGCAATTTTCCACCTCATCCTTTGGGCCTTCAATATATAAATCCACCTTATAAGGATCCAATTTTATCTTAAAAGGACCGAATATCTCCTCTTTGCTCGGCCTCAGTAGACCTATTTCTACATCACTTATAACTTTGCGCTGGATGTTCTCTCTGGCGGTTAGCTCCATAGATATCAAGAACCACATAATGATTGCTAAAATTAAAGATGTTACTTTTAAAATTAAGTTATTAAGAAATATCCTCTTCATCAATCCCCTCTTGCTCTACTAACTGACGAGTTAATGACTTTACCCTTTTCTCAGGTACATAAAGTTTATTCAAAGTCTTCCTTAGTGCTTCTTCATTTAGATTACGAATTAACCTGCCAGAAACAGCTAAGGATATTATGCCCGTTTCTTCTGAGACAACAATAACAATAGCATCTGTCTCTTCTGACAAACCCAAAGCAGCCCTATGACGGGTACCAAGGGTCTTACTTATATTAGGATTCTCAGTCAAAGGAAATAAACAGCCTGCTGCTTGAATCCTGTTTTCTCTTATAACTATTCCTCCATCATGTAGAGGCGTATTAGGCATAAATATCGTATTTATGAGTTCGCTCTTTACTCGGCTGCCAATTAAAATGCCACTTTCTATATAGGCGCGGAGTCCCATCTCTCTTTCTAAGGCTATAATAGCCCCTATTCTCTTTCTGGAGAGAGCAACTACAGACTTCACCACCTCTTCTATAATTTTGTTCTCCTTTAAGAAACCACCAAAAAAGGAACTCTGTCCTAATCTTGCCAGGCCTCTCCGCAGTTCAGGTTGAAATATTATAAGAAGAGCGACAACAGCAATGGTGAAAATTCTAGTTAATATCCAGTTAATTACCTTTAAATCTAAGATCTCAGATAAGAGGAAGGCTACAACTAAAATGAATAAACCCTTTAAGACCTGAACAGTACGAGTACCTTTAATAAAAGCCAAAAATACATATATCACATACCAGAGAATCAAAATCTCAATATAAGGAGATACCACCTCCCAAATCCTCAATAGATTACTAATCATCCTTAATTAATCCTTGTTTTTTCAATCTCATCTGTCATTTTAACTACATCTTTTATCTGAGCCACATCATGAACCCTTACAATATTTACTCCTTCTAAAATAGAATAAACTACAGTCGCTGCTGTCCCCATAAGACGTTCATCAACAGGCTTTTTTAATACATTTCCAATTACCGATTTTCTGGATGTCCCTATCATTATTGGATATCCCAGACTCTTAAATTCAGAAAGAGATCTTAAGATTAATAGATTATCCCTGATAGTTTTGCCAAAACCTATACCAGGGTCAATTACAATATGTTCACGATTTACACCTGAGGCAAGAGCAGAATCTATACTTTCCTTTAAACTGTTGATTATCTCCTGAATTAAACAATGGTATTTAGGATTCCTTTGCATAGTAGCTGGCATCCCTTTCATATGCATAATTACAAGACCAGTCTCATATTTAGATGCAACCTTAATCATCCTCTTATCATATCTGAGACCAGATATATCATTAATAACAGAAGCACCTTCCTTTATAGCAGCCTCTGCTACTTTTGACTCCTGCGTATCTACAGAGATAGGGATTTTTAATCTTTTAGATAGACCTCTTATAACCGGAATAATCCTTTCCATCTGTTCTTTAGAACTTACTCTTCTTGCCCCAGGCCGCGTTGACTCACCACCTATATCTATAATATCCGCTCCTTCATCTTGCATAATTAGACCGCGCTCAATCGCCTTTTTCTTATCAAAGAACCTACCTCCATCAGAGAAAGAGTCAGGGGTAACATTTAAAATTCCGCAGATGTAAGTCTTTTTTGAAAGATTAAGGGTATGCTTTCTGCAAATAAATTTAAATCTATCCCTTTGATAATTATCTACGGTAGCCTTTAACTCCCTACCAATTCTATCTAATCCCAGGGGTTGTCTTTTTATCTTTTTAGAAAGTTTATCAATCTGTGATAATGTACCAATAACCAAACAATCGGTTTTACCTACATCTTTGGTAATTACCTTTTCTGAAACTGCCACATCTCCACCAACTGACAACATCTCCTGTTTTAAGATATTACAAGCAATTGAATTAACGCCCTTTAATTTAACTGTCAAACTCTGGGTCTTAGAACTCATATATCTTATACTTTGAGGATGAGCCCCTATCTTCTTTATGTGTCTTACCGCATCATTCTGGTCTTTTATCTTTACAACTCTTATCTGCATCATCTTTTAGTCCTATTATCTCTCTAACTTGATCGCCATATAGAATCTCCTGCTCTTTTAAACTCTCGGCTAATTTCTTTAATTTGGATTTATGCTTAGTTAAAAGTTCCTTAGCCTTATCATAAGCTTCATTAATAATCTTTCTAACTTCCTTATCTATCATCAAAGCGGTCTCATCGCTGTAATTCTTCTCCTCAACAATATCTCTTCCCAAAAATACCTGATCCTTCCTACGACCAAAGGTAAGATACCCTAACTCTTCACTCATACCAAACTCACAAACCATTCTCCTTGCTATCTGAGTAGCCACCTCTAAATCATTCTGGGCACCGGTTGAGATCTCGTTGAAGATTAACTCCTCGCTCACTCTGCCACCAAGTAATACAGCAAGCCGTCCTAAGAGTTCTTTCTTGGTTAGAATATAACGATCCTCAAGAGGAAGTTGGAGGGTGTAACCTAAACTACTTGCCCCCCGTGGTATAATTGAAACCTTATGAAGGGGATCTACTTCTTTTATAAGCACAGATAAAAGTGCATGTCCTGACTCATGATAGGCAACGAGGGATTTTTCGTAGTCACTTATTACCCGCGACCTCCTCTCAGGACCAGCCATAACTCGCTCAATAGAAGCCTCCAATTCTTCCTCACCTACAGCATCCTTATTTCTTCTGGCTGCTAAAAGAGCCGCCTCGTTAACCAAATTAGCCAAATCTGCACCTGAAAAACCTGGAGTACGACGGGCAATTACTTTTAGACTTACATCTTTTGCCAACTTTACATTTTTGGCATGAACCTTCAAGATGGCTTCTCTTCCCTTTATATCAGGTTTATCAACAACTATCTGCCTATCAAATCTACCGGGTCTAAGTAAAGCAGGATCTAAGACATCTGGTCTATTAGTAGCAGCTATTAATACTACGCCTGTCTGAGTATCAAAACCATCCATTTCACTTAAAAGCTGATTTAAGGTTTGTTCTCTTTCATCATGGCCTCCGCCTATACCTGCAAAACGCTGTCTACCTACGGCATCTATCTCATCAATAAAAATAATACAACCTTTACCACTTAATTTAGCCGTCTTTTTTGCCTTATTAAACAAATCTCTTACCCGGCTTGCTCCCACTCCTACAAACATCTCAACAAAGTCAGAACCGCTTATGCTAAAAAATGAAACATTAGCCTCGCCACTTACTGCTTTGGCTAAAAGTGTCTTGCCACAACCTGGTGGACCCATAAGAAGAACACCTCTGGGAATCCTACCTCCTAATCTCTGAAATTTCTTAGGGTCTTTTAAAAACTCTATTATCTCCTGCAGTTCTTCTTTGGCTTCATCTACACCTGCTACATCCTTGAAAGTAACCTTGGTCTTACCAGGTGCAGCTTGTATAGGTCGACTTTGACCAAATGAAAATATTCGTCTTCCTTCCTTAGCCGCCCCACGGTAGATAAAAAGCCAGAAAAGAAGAAAAAGTAAAAGCATAGGGGCAATAGCAAATAAAAACTGCATCCAGTTGCTTGGCGCCTTAACTGAAAAATCATCAATATTCTCACGCATTAACTTTAAAAGTTCTGGGTCATCTTGAGGAACTACCACCTTGAATCGACTGCCATCTGAAAATTTACCATAAACTATCTCTTCCTGCTTAATAGCCTTAGATATCTTATCAGTCCTTCTGTTTTCTTCGACCATCCTATAAAATTCACCGTATTTTAAAGTAGTGAACTCACGAAAATAGTACCTATCTAAAGATATAAACAAACTTATCATTATAATGACATAGATAAGCAGATTGATATTGTTACGACGACCTGATCTCTTCACATATTTTCCCTTCTTTTTGTAATCTCTTTCACTCTTCTCATTCATATCGCACACCTCAATATATTATTTTAAACAGATTTTTATTATAACAAAATTTTTACTTAAAAACAATAACTTTTTATGTGAAGCGCAAAACTTCACCCAATCTAACCTGGGTTTATTTTCCATTTTTATCCCTTTGTCATCTATATAAAGAAAACCTGAAAAGTTTAGTCTTAATTG
>CAZQVU010000046.1:0-8621 GCA_964596885.1 uncultured Planctomycetia bacterium | reverse complement strand
AGGGTACCAACCAGATTCAACGAGATATTATTGCGGCCAACCTAATCAAAGAATCTCGTAAAAATAAATAAATCCGAAGTCCTAAGTCCAAAGTCCGAGGTCAAAAAGGAAAATGAACATTATAGTTTGTATCAAACAGGTTCCAGACACTACCGAAGTTAAGATAGACCCTGAGACTAATACCTTAGTAAGAGATGGCGTTAGTGCTGTTATGAATCCTTTTGATAAATATGCTGTGGAGGAAGGGGTTCGTCTTCGTGAAAGATATGGAGGCAAGGTTACGGCTTTAACTATGGGACCGGCCAGAGCAGAAGAGATATTAAAAGAGGCTATATCTACCGGGGTAGATGAAGGAGTGCTTTTATCAGATAGAGTCTTTGCTGGTAGTGATACCTGGGCTACGAGTTATATCTTGGCTAAGGCTATTGAGAAATTGGGCCATTTTGATGTGATTATTTGTGGTAAGCAGGCCTCAGACGGAGATACTGCTCAGGTTGGTCCAGGTATATCAGCCCATCTGGATATACCGCAGGTTACTTATGTCAGAAAGATAAGGCAAAAAGATGGAAATAGGTTTACAGTGGAACGACTGGTAGAGGAAGGATTTGAAGTTATTGAGGTTAATATGCCCTGTTTATTTACAGTAGTAAAAGAGATAAATGAACCAAGATTACCTTCCTTAAAAGGCATAATGAAGGCAAAAAAACAGGAGATTAAAACCTTAACTAACGAGGATTTAGGGATTAATCCAGATTTATTAGGTCTGAAAGGTTCACCTACACGGGTAATTAAAACATTTACTCCTTCTCTTCGTTCCAAGAGACAGATGATAAAAGGAGAGATTTCAGAGATAGTAGATAAATTGATTGAAGTTTTAAAAGGAAATAAATCCAGTTAGAGGTGCAATAGGTATTAATTTCTACTAATTATAGAGAAGATATAGAGTTAAATACGATATAACCAGTTTTATAGTTTTATCTCTCGCAGGGTAAATAGTTATGAAAGAGATGGATATAAATTCTGAGAATTCAAAAGGCGTTATGGTCATTGCTGAGCAAAAAAGTGATAAACTGCAACCTGTAACCTTTGAACTTTTAGCCAAGGCTAAGGATTTAGCTAAAAGCCTAAAAACTAAAGTTACTGCTGTCTTATTAGGGTATAATATTGATGAGGAGGTTGAGGTTCTAATTTGGCGCGGTGCAGATAGAGTCATTATAGTTAGAAATCAAAACCTTTCTCATTATCAGAGCAATATATATAGCAATATTATTATTCAGATAATCAAAAAATATAAACCCGAAATTGTCTTAGGTGGAGCAACTACCATTGGTCGTTCTCTTATGCCTCGTCTGGCTGCGAAACTGCATACAGGTCTTACAGCCGATTGCACCGAATTAGAGATAGATAAAGAAAGCGGGCTTCTTCTTCAAACACGTCCTGCCTTTGGTGGTAATATTATGGCTACTATTCTTTGTAAAGATTATAAACCTCAGATGGCGACCGTAAGGCATAAAGTTTTTAAGGAAGCCCCCGAAGATAAAACAAGAAAAGGAGAAATAATTGAAGAAGAGATTGACGATGATTTATTATCATCTCCTGTTGTCCTTAAAGACATCATCGAAGAAGTAGAAGAGACGGTAAATATTGCTGAGGCAGATATTATTGTTGCTGGTGGAAGGGGATTAGGTAAACCAGAAAACTTTAAATATATAGAGGAACTTGCCAAATTGCTCGGTGGAGCAGTAGGAGCCTCGCGTGCAGTAGTAGATGCAGGATGGATATCCTATTCTCATCAAGTAGGCCAAACAGGCAGGACAGTCTGTCCAAAGATTTATATTGCCTGTGGCATTTCAGGTCAAATTCAGCATCTTGTGGGTATGAAATCATCAGATACTATTATTGCTATTAATAAAGACGCAGAGGCACCTATATTTAAAGTAGCAGATTACGGTATTGTAGCAGACCTTTTTGAAATTATCCCCCCTTTAATTGAAAAATTAAAAAAGTTTGACTAATTATACCTTCTCTCTTAAATTCTTTGTATTGTTTCTTTGACTTAGGACTATGGACTCAGGACTTTTATGCTGTCTTTCTCATTATTTTTTTTACTTTCTATCTTTATACTAATACTAAATGCTAAATATACTATCTTTATAACTCCTTGTGAACTTGACAGATACAATAAATTATGGTATATTTTGAAAAAAGTTTACACAGATACACATCAATTACAATAAGATTTATACAAAATCCTGATAGACGGATAATCTAAGGGGTGTTATGTATTTTAAGCGACTTGAAGTTTTTGGATTTAAGTCTTTTGCTGAGAGGACCAAAATTGAATTTGAACCCGGTGTAACTGCAATTGTCGGCCCGAATGGGTGTGGAAAGTCAAATACAGCAGATGCTATCAAATGGGTATTGGGTGAACAACGTCCAACAGCCCTTCGGGGTAGTTCTATGGAAGATGTCATCTTTAATGGAGCTAATGAAAGAGAACCTGTCAATCTCGCCGAGGTTTATCTGACTCTTTCCAATGAAGATAAAAGCCTACCTATAGAATATGATGAGGTTACTATAGGAAGACGTGTATATCGTTCTGGTGAAAGTGAATATTTTTTAAATAAGCAGAAGGTGAGATTAAAGGATATTCAAGATTTATTCCACGGCACTGGAATAGCTACAAATTCATATTCATTAATTGAACAGGGTAAAATAGATTTGGTCTTAAGCTCAAAGCCTGACGATAGGCGTTATATCTTTGAAGAAGCAGCAGGTATTACTAAATATAAGTCAAAAAAGCAAGAGGCTATAAGAAAATTAGAACATACCGAAGAGAATTTAAAAAGAGTAAAAGATATTATAAAGGAAGTGGAGCGTCAGATAAGATCCTGTGAACGTCAAGCAAAAAAGGCTGAGAGATATAAGCAGAAGTTTGAGGAGTTAAAGGAGTTGGAAGTTAAAGTTGCTTATAAACAATATCTTAAATTAAAAGATGAAAATACTAATACCTCCTTCCAGAAACAGGATTTAAAGAATGAAGAAAATCGTATCCTATCAGATATTAATGAGATTAATAAGGAGATTGATATTCATCGGAATAAATTACATACTGTTGAGGAGAAGATATCTAATTTACAAACAGATAATATAAACCTGGCAGGTGATATTGAAAATAATATATCAAGGATTGAGTTAAATCATGAGCGTATTCAGGAATTAAAGGCTAAATTGAATTCTTTAGAGAAACAGAGGACTAATTTCAGTCAGAAGATAGAGGAATTAAACTCACAGTTAAAAGATGTTGAGAGTCAATTAAATCAAATCCAAGAGGATAAACTTAGAAAGCAAAATATTCTGGAAGAAAAACAGCAACACCTTGAAAACTTAAGACAGGAGATTGAAGATTTTAATAAACTTATAAAAGAGAAAAAGAAAACGATAATGGATATAGTCAGCGAGGAGACAAAAATTAACAATGAGTTAACTCAAGGTGCGGCAAATCTCAAAAACATCAGCGCTCGTCTACGCAGGTTAAGATTAGATAAAGAAGGTGTAGAGATGGAGTGCCAACAAAATAGGCAAAAGCGCCAAAGATTAGAAAAATCAAAAGAGGAGATTGAAGATAAACTAAATGAATTTAAGCAAGTCTTTGAAAACTTAAATAGAAACCTTAATCAAATTAAGTTAGACATCTCTAAACTTAAAGATAATCTATCAGATTTGAGACATCAACTTGCCTCATTCAAATCTAAATTGGGCTTCTTAATAGACTTAAAAGAACGCCTTGAGGGATACTCAAAGGCAGTAAAGACACTCCTGATTTATAAAAAAGAAGATAGGCTTCCGTTTGAAGGATTACATGATTCCTTGGCTAACTTGATACAGGTTAAAGATGGATATGAGATTCCTGTTGAGATTTGTCTTGGGGATAATCTCCAGAGTATAATTATGGAGAAGGAGAGTCAAATCGAAGAGGCTATCAACTTTTTAAAAGAGAATAACTTAGGATGGGTTAATTTTATACCTCTATCCTATTTTAAGGATATGCAATTTGATGTAGATAAGGAACTTAATCTGAAAACACTGGGTTCTTTAAGTAATTATGTCACTGTCTCTTCAGAATATAAGAATATTATCTCTTATTTATTAAAAGATACCTATTGCGTAGAGGATAGAGAGCAGGCAAAAAGGTATCTAACTGAATATTCAAATAGTAATCCTGATATAAAATTTGTTACAAAAGAAGGTGATCTCATAAGTAGATATAATATATCAGGAGGAGGTTATGAAAGACAGGAAGAGATTTTTCTAATAGGACGTGATGCCAGGATAGAGAGATTAAATTTAAGATGCAAACAGATTGAGGAGGAGATAGCAACATTCGAAAACGAACTAAAAGGTAAAAGCGAACAAGAGGATAGATTTATCAGAGATATTGAAGATATACAGAAGAGACTTCATAATGAAGAGATAAAAAAAGCCAATATTGAGTCTGAGATAAATGCAATTGATGAAGAATATGGGAGGTTTAAGGACGAGATTACTCTTTTAAACACAGAGATAGAAGAGGTTCAGCAAGATAAAGAAGATTTACAACAAAAACAGAATGAATATGAAGCAGTTCTTAGCAAAATACGCAGGCAGAATGAGGAAGTCCAGCAGATTATTACCTTAAATCAAGAATCTATCAATAAGAAGTCAGATGAGGTTCAAAATATTTTAGTTGAGATGACCGAGATTAAAAGCGGACTTTCATCTATTGATGAAATTTATTCAAATAGAGAAAATACTGTTAATATGTTAAAATCATCAATCAAAGAGACCAAAGAAGCCATAAAAGAGAATGAATCAGAATATAATAGTTCTAAAGAAAGGATTGAGAGTCTAAATAAACAGATAAAAGAATTAACCCTCAAAAATGAAGATTTAGAAAGAGATAAAAAGATATTAAATGATAGAATAAATGCTATTAATCGGGATAAACATTATCTTTCAGAGAAAATCCGAGATCTTGAGATTCAAGCGAGAAAAAAGCAAACCGAACTTAGCGATATAAGAAAAAATGTTTATGATTTTGAAACAAGAACCACAGAATATTCTCTTAAGATAGATGGTTTAAAAGAAAGAATCCGTAATAGTTATAAGGTAAATTTAGACGAAATAGAACTTAATATTGAAGATAATCTCGATTGGATGATGATTGAAAAAGAGATAACTGAATTAAAGAAGCAACTTGAAGTTATGGGTGAAGTAAGTCTTGTTGCTATTGAGGAACATCAAGAGTTAAGGCAGCGTTTTGAGTTCTTGAACCGTCAGAGAGAGGATCTTGAAGAGGCTCGGGATTCACTTAATAAGGCAATTGAAAAAATTGATAGAACTACTGCCAGAATGTTTAAAGAAACCTTTGAAGATATAAGAAAGGCTTTTAAGGATTTCTTCAGGATGTTATTTGGCGGAGGTAGATGTGAGTTGAGACTTGTTAACGAGCGGAATATTTTAGAAAGTGGTATTGATATTATTGCTCAACCCCCAGGAAAAAAATTACAGAATATATCGCTACTCTCAGGCGGAGAAAAGGCTTTGTGTGCTATAGCGCTTTTGTTTGCTGTCTTTAAAGTAAAACCTTCGCCCTTCTGTGTTTTAGATGAAATAGATGCCCCACTGGATGAGTCTAATATTGATAGATTTACTAAAGTTTTAAGAGAATTTGTCAAAACTTCTCAGTTTATTATAATCACTCATAACAAGAAGACTATAGAAATGGCAGATGTTATGTATGGAGTAACGATGGAAGAGTCAGGTGTATCTAAACTGGTATCAGTTAAGTTTACAGAGGATAAAGAAAAAGAAACTGCTGAGATAAACTAACTGGCTACAATAACCCTATTCCTGCCTTTATCTTTGGCTTCATATAAAGCATTATCAGCCTTGAGAATAAGTTCCTCTTTTGATTTCATCTCTTTATTAAATGCACTTATACCTATGCTTATAGTTAGATTTCCCGAAGGCATTTTATCCTGGTCTTTAAAGTTATATTTCTCAACAGCCTTTCTTATTCTTTCGGCTAATTTTAAAGCCTGCTCTTTTTTAGTATGAGGGAGAATTATAGCAAATTCTTCTCCTCCATATCTGGCTACAATATCGAGAGTTCTTGCGTTATTATTTAAAATATCCGCTAATTTTACTAATACCTCATCACCAGCAGGATGACCTAACCTATCATTGTAGTCTTTAAAGTGGTCAATATCTATGAAAAGTAAAGATAGATTACTTTTATATCTTTTGGCTCTTTCAAATTCATCTGTTAGCAGTTTTTGAAAACGGCCATGATTGTAAAGTCCAGTTAGGGAGTCAAGCTCGGCTCTCTTTTTGGTATATTCATAATATTTTGAATTTTCAATGGCAAGACCAGCCTGATGAGCGAATAAGGTCAGTATCTTTACATCTTCCTGCAAGATAGGTCGATGAGTTACCGCATTATCAGCTAAAATAACACCTTCGTTTTTCTCCCAGGATATAAGAGGCACGGCAATAAATATATCATCAGGTTTAAGAAGTTCTAAAATTTGATTATTAATCTTACTTCGCGATTCCTTTGTATTAATTTTATGGGGCATCTTTTCTAAGGCAGTTAAAGCGGGAATACCCTGATTTTCTTCTAAAGGTATAATTATTTTTTTGACCAGTTCGGTTAATCCTTTCCTTTTACCTCGGTTCAATTTTTTATATAGTTTAACAAGTTCGGAGATATCCTCTTTCTCCATCTTTATTATTCTTTGCCATATCTGATCAACCTCCTTCTTGCTTTGAGGACCAACTGCCATCTTTCCCTCAAGAGTGTTCTTTTCTTCATTTATTAGAAACAAAAAAGCCCTATCAAAACCTAAGCCACCTTTTGCTGTTACACTGGTTAAGATAATATACAGGATATGCTCTAACTTTAGAGTTGTTCTCATAGCATTACTTATCTCATAGAAGATGAATAACTCTTGTTTGGCACGTTGAAGTTGCCTTAAGGTCTTATCTAGTTCATTTTGTAGGATTTCATCTCTCATAATAAGATTTATACTATCCTATATATAAGTTAGTGTCAAGTTTATTCAGTAAAAAGCTGTTGACAAATCAGTTACTCTATTATAAGATAAATTTTGCTGTGACCTTCGGGATAAGGTGACTTGTCTGCTATCACCATAAACGTATAATAGCAGGCAGGAATTCCTGACTGGTGGTGATAAGTATCTTTAGATACTTTAAGCCCACGAGTCCGATGAAAGCGGACTGATCTGGTGATCCGTCTTTAGGTGGAGATTCCAGAGCCAATAGTTATAGTCTAGATGAGAGAAGGTCCTAAACAAGTTTTAAATTGCCCGAAGGTTTACTTCGGGTTTTTTATTAACTGATTATTAACTGAGGTGAAAGATGTTAAGTTCTATTGAAGATGTTATAGAAGACCTTAAAAAAGGCAAGATGGTCATCGTAGTTGATAGTGAAGACCGCGAAAATGAAGGAGACCTTATCCTTGCAGCAGAATTTGCCACCAAGGATAAGATAAATTTTATGGCAAAGCACGGAAGAGGTTTAATCTGTGTCCCTATGGAAGGAGAACGTTTAGATGAATTACATCTCTATCCTTTAAAACCTCAAGATATTGATAAAAACCAAAGAGACCCCTATCATACGGATTGGGCTATGTCAGTTGATGCCAAATACGGCATTACTACTGGGATTTCTGCAGCCGATAGAGCCGTTACTATTAAAACTTTAATTAATTCTAAGACAAAACCTTCTGATTTAATTAGACCAGGTCATGTATTTCCTTTAAGAGCAAAAGAAGGAGGTGTCTTGGTTAGAGCAGGACATACCGAGGCTTGCATAGACCTAATGAAGATAGCCGCACTATATCCTGCAGGGGTGATATGTGAGATAATGAAAGATAACGGCGAGATGGCAAGATTGCCTGACCTTATCAGGTTTTCTAAAGAACACAATCTAAAGATTTGCACTATCGCCAGCCTTATAAAGTATCGTATGAGGCGAGAGAGATTAGTAAAGAGAATAACGGAAACTTCTTTACCAACCGACTATGGCAAATTCAGACTTATTGTCTATGAATCAATTATTGACCGCTCTCATCATATAGCTTTAGTAAAAGGTAGATTGTCAGAGGAGGTTTTAGTGAGGGTGCATTCTGAGTGTTTAACTGGTGATGTTTTTCACTCTAAAAGGTGTGATTGCGGCAGACAGCTTGATAAGTCAATGAGGATGATTCAGAAGGCAAAAAAGGGAGCTCTTTTGTATATGAGACAGGAAGGTCGAGGTATAGGATTGGCTAATAAATTAAAAGCCTATGCTCTTCAGGATAAAGGTTTAGATACAGTGGAGGCAAATCAAGCCCTGGGATTCAGTGCTGACTTAAGAGATTATGGAATTGGTGCCCAGATACTTGTTGACTTAGGCCTTAAAAAGATACGACTTTTGACTAACAATCCTCAGAAGATTGTTGGTTTGGAAGGATACGGTTTAGAAGTATTAGAGCGGATACCTATTGAGATTAAACCTTCACGAACCAATAAAAGATATCTTAAAACTAAAAAGGAGAAATTAGGGCATCTGTTAAA
>CAZQVU010000045.1:4899-8705 GCA_964596885.1 uncultured Planctomycetia bacterium | reverse complement strand
CTAGAAGCGTCATAATAAATGAAAATTGACCATATCCTGCAACCCTTAAATAATTGGCAATGGCAATATATAAAACAAGGGATAAAAGTTTATTGATAACCTCGGAAAAGCTTAAAACAAAGGTATTCTTTGCTATTTTCTGAACTGTCCTCATATTAATTTCCTGATATAATCAAAGATTATATCTGATTACTGTGATTACTCCAGATTACAAAGATTAAATTCTCTAATCTGTATAATCCCCGCCGCAGGTGGATAGGTGTTTCTTTTAATCGTTGTAATCAAGTATCCTAAAGGATGCCTATAAAAAATCCAAAACCCGCTAAGGATTTTGGTTTTAAAATCAAGATTTATCTTTTATATAAAAACAACATAAAGTAGTTCCTAATTATTATAAACTACAGATGCTTATATATAAACTCAGGGATATAATATTCAACATCGGTCAAAACAAAACCTAAAACCTTAACATCCAACTTATCTAAGATAGATTGAGTTCTATCTATAATCTCTCGGCGAGTCTTTTGGGCTCTGATAGTTAATATTGCTCCATCGGCTAAGGAGGCCAATATCTTAGAATCAGCATATGGGGTTATTGCTGGTGTATCCAGTACTACATAATCAAAATCCTGTCTTGCCTGATTTAAAAATTGGCTCATCCTAACACCACTTACAAGTTCAACTGGATTAACAGTATTTGCCCCGGCAGTTATTACCTTAAGGTTTTCTATTTTAGTAGATGCTAAAGTATTATTATAATTTAAATCTTTAGATAGTATATCTGATAATCCCTCTTTCCCATCTACATTGACCAACTCATCTATTACTGGCTGCCTTAAATTGGCATCTACTAATAAAACTTTCTTCTCAAAATCCTTTGCCATAACTACAGATAAATTAACTGCAGTTATGCTTCTTCCTTCCTGATTTGAGGCGCTTATAACGGCTATAGTTTTGATATCAGACCTTTCTAAAGAAGGTCTAAGATGGGTAAAGATGGCTCTATAACTTTCAGCTATAGAGGATTTTGGGTCGTGATAGGTTATTATTCTTGGATCAATCCCTGATTCATCCTCGCTTTTAGCTACATAGGCAGAAATCAATCCTTTTTTCTCAAGAATCCCTTCTTTGCTTTCGGCTGCTTTCTTTATGGATTCTAAAAAATCATTTTTAGCCACTTTTTACTCCTGAAGATATTCTGTAGATTCTTCTTCCTGAGCTATAATCTCTGAAACCCTCTTTTCTTGTATATATGTTGAAATAACACCGGCTACAATCAAAGCCAAAGTCAATGTAATAAATAGAATAACAATATTTTTCTGATTCCTCTTTCTTTTTAACAATTCATCTTGTGTCATTATTTTCGGAACTGAACCTAAAAATGGTACGGATAAATAGCTAATGGCATCTTCAGGATTCTTAAATGAACGATCGCTAAATTCAGCGATAAAGACACACCCAAAGCCAGATATAATACCCAATAATAGAGAGACAAGAGTTATTAGAAGTTTTTGAGGTTTAGACGGTCTAAGAGGCAATCTTCCTTTCTCTAACAGTTCATAATTTATACCTATCTTTTCTAGTTCTTTAGCAGTTAACCGACGTTCTTCAGCCTTGAGCTTTAACATCTTATATACCTCGTTATTGAGCTCGACATCTCGCATTAGCCGACTGTATTCTGCCTCTTGTTTAGGTAAAGACCCCAATCTATCTTCATAAATCTTCACCTGATATTGAAGCTCTTTTTCTCTATCTTCCAATTTAGATAATCTTTCCTCAGCGTCTTTTAAGCGCTGTCTAAGCCGTTGATAAAATAATGGGTTGCTTACAATAGTCTCAGCATCTACAGTCTTTTCAATCTCTTGCTGAAGTCTTTCTCTTGTTTCCTCAATAGATTGCTGAATCTCATAAACCTTTTCTGATTCAGGATCCTCCATTAACAAGGTATCCAATTCAAGTTTCAAATCTTCCAATTTTCTATTTAATTCTCCAACGATAGGATTAAGGTCCAACATCTCATTAGATATAATAACCGGTTCTTTCCCTGAAAGTTGTCTCTTAAGTTTTCTTATATCATCTTCAACCGCATTTATATCCATCTTGACTTGAGCTAACGTTGTCTGAAAATTAACCAACATCCGAACATTCATATCTACTTCCTGACCTGGAAGTTGTAAGCTGTGTTTTTCTCTAAACTCCTTGAGTTTATTTTCTGCCTCAGTTAACCTCTCCTTATAAATCTCAGCCTGACTCTCAGCATAATCTACCCCAACCATTGCTTCTTTCTTCTTTTTCTCAATATTTTCCTCTATAAATATCCTCACTAATGTATTAACAACATCTCTTGCTTTTTTAGGATCTTTATCTTCATAATAGATAGCAAAAACATCAGGGGATCTCATTTTTATGGTGACTCTTTTCCTTATATCTTTAATTAAAGACTCTAAAGAGGCTAAACCTCCACCGATGCCTTCAGTCAAATTCTCCTCTTTAATAAGTTTAATCAATCTGGGATAACTCAATATCTCTTCTGTTAAAGTCTTAAGACGCTCTGCTACGGTAATTTCTTTTACAGGACGATGAAGACGTTCCTCTGTAGCAAGTGGATTTATAACTTTCTTCTCTTCAACTTTTACTAAAACTCCGGAACGGTAATATTTAGGCAAGAAAAAACTGCCCAAAGAGGCAGTAAAAAATATAATCATAAAAGGGAGGAGAAAAAACTTTCTACGAGAAAATATAATTAGAAGATAATCCTTTAAAGTAACCTGGGTTTTTTGTGTATCTTTTGATAACATAATAGATGAAATTTCTACTCTTGTTCAAATCTTATACTTTGAGGTAAAACGTCAAATGTGGTTTCACTACGTTTAACTGTAGCCTCAATATCCTGGTAAGATAAAGATTCTCTATTTCTATCAGTTAATATATGAGGAGTAATAAATACCACCAATTCTGTCTTTTTATTACCCCTTTCTCTGCTTCTAAATAAATAACCTAATAGGGGTATATCTCCTAAAAGGGGTACTTTCCTTATTGTTTTCGATTTAACATCCTTCATTAAGCCTCCTAAGACGACGGTCTCACCATCCTTTACCATCATAGTTGTATCTGCCTGGGTGGTATCAACGGCGAGGGCATTATCTACCTCAGTTACACGTCTTGCAGTACTTACCTCAGGGTGAACAGTTATAGTAACAAAATTATCTTCACCAATTTTAGGAGTAACAATCAATTTGAGACCGACATCTTTAAACTTCGTCTCCTCTGTTACCCAACCAGTATCTGGGTCTTTGGTAGTTTCAATATACGGTTCGCTACTTCCCACCAATATATTAGCCTCATGATTATCTATAACTACTACTCGAGGACTTGATAATACCTCTGTCTCAGCTTGTGTCTCTAACATCTTTAAGGTGATTTCATATTCATCAGCAGTTAAAGTGGCTACTTTAAATATACTACTACTTCCTTCTGTTAAATCCATACTTATATTCTGTCTTAAGTTAAGACTAGAATTCCAATCTATTCCCAACTTATGCTCTTTATCTAAGGTTACCTGAAGTATTTTGGCTTCAATCAAAACCTGTTGATGTTGAATATCCCACCCCTCTATTAACTCATCGATATTCTTTAACAGAGGAGAGGCAGCTTTTATTACAACACTGTTAGTCCTTTCATCTACGAAAACCTCGCCTGTCTCTTCTGGAAT
Organism: uncultured Planctomycetia bacterium; assembly: GCA_964596885.1. GTDB lineage: Bacteria > Omnitrophota > Gorgyraeia > JAGLLT01 > CAZKQD01 > CAZQVU01. Next base: position 4,993 of record CAZQVU010000045.1, on the reverse strand, counting down.
AACCTGTAAGAGTTTCTCTTTAATATCTTCGGCATCTGCATATCTCAATCTATATTTACGGACCTCTCTTTCTTTATCTATCTCTTTTAATATC
>CAZQVU010000045.1:2787-4799 GCA_964596885.1 uncultured Planctomycetia bacterium | reverse complement strand
TTACATCCTTACTAATAACCAAATTCATATTTGCGGCTTCGGCAATCTCATATAAGATGTCAGAAATCTCTTTATTCTCTGCTACAATGGTAATGGTCTTATTTTGAGCCTCCACTTTATAACAGATAAAAGTAGAAAGCAACAGAAGCAACAAAATTGGTATCGTTTTTAATAAATTAGACTTCCTTCTCATAAATCAACCAGACAGGTTTTATTTTTCCCTTCGTTTTTGGCTTTATATAAAGCGTCATCAGCCTTTTTAATAAGTTTTTCCTTATCCTTAGCAGAATCAGGGAATGAGGCTACTCCACAACTTACCGTCAATTTAATGGTTTCATCAGAAGATAAAGATGTAAACTCGAAATTTTTAATAGCCTTTCTTATCCTCTCTGCTAAGTAAAATGTTCCCTCTATATTAGTTTCAGGTAAAATTACAGCAAATTCCTCTCCGCCATATCGGCTTATAATATCTACCTCTCTACACATCTCTTTTAAAATCTTGGCTATTTGCTTCAATACTCTATCTCCAGTTTGATGACCCCAGGCATCATTAACCTGTTTAAAACCATCGATATCCATCATAATTAAACCGAGGGCTTCTTGGTATCTTCTTGCCCTTACTAATTCGTCATCTAATCTCTCCTGGAAGAACCTATAACAATAAAGACCGGACAATCCATCGGTTATAGAAAGGCTCTTAATCTTCTTATGTAAAACTGCATTATTTATAGCAATTACTGATTGCTCGGCAATAATGGAGATAAGTTTTTTTTCATCAGGATTGAATGCGTCCTGACGGGAATGACTTAAGGCGAGAAGACCGAGATTCTTTTCCTTTATATTTAAAGGTAAAGCATAGAAACTGTTTAAGACATTATTTTCATTCCTTTCCTTAACCAAAATAGCAGGACCATCGGTTCTATTTAATAAGATTCTCTCTAAAAGAATATTATAACCCATTAATTGGTAATAAGTATCTACCACCTTTGATTTAAAAGATGCCAGATCATGCTCTGAGGCAGGATATTTAATACTAACCATTAATTCTGCCTCTTGTATAGTATCTAAAATCAACAAGCCACAGAAATGATAATCAATAGAGCTTTCGATTAATTCAATAACTGCATTTATAGTCTGTTTATAATCAAGGTCTGAACTCAATATCTTATTTACCTGGCAGGCAATCTTGGCCTCACTCGACTCCCTATCAAGTAATTTATTAATCTCAGCAAATATATCTCTATCTGAATTTAACTTCTCTACTTGTTTATTTTTCTTCTCTAACTTGTTAAAAAGATCAGTGTTTCTTAAAGTAAAATGGAAATTATTAATTAGTAATCCCATCAAAGTTAGGTCTTTTTCATTGAAAGGTTTCTTGTTTGATTTATTATTTACGTTTATAACACCTCTTATCTTGCCAAAATTTAAGGAAGCGCTGAGGAAGGACTTAGTATAATATCTATTATTGTTGGTTCTGGAAAATCTTAAATCCTTTTCTATATCACTAACGAGGATGGGTCTCTCTTTATTTATTATATAACCAGATACTCCTTCACCTATCTTAACCGTTGTTTTGCTCTTTATATCCTCTTCTAAGCCTTTGGCTGCTTTAATATATAAATGTTGAGATCCCTCATCAACTAACATTAGAGAACCGATCTCTGTATCTAAAATCGAGGTAATCTTTTCAACCATATGCTCAAAGAGACTATTAAGTTCCTTAGCATCAAGTCTCTTTATATGATTATAATGACAGGATATATCATAGATTATACGATTTAAGTCATCGATATGCCTGAATCTTTCGAATAATGCAAAATCCTCTTTATGTCTATCTATTATATGTTTTATATGCTGGTTTATCCTATCTAAATCCTCAGAGATATCTATATAATCCACCCCAATATCTCTAATGCTAAATATATTCAATCCTTCTTTTTTAGCATCACCGACTATTGCTATGGGCAGGTCTTTATATTCAGTATTGTTTTTAAGAAGTTTACATACTTGAT
>CAZQVU010000045.1:0-2687 GCA_964596885.1 uncultured Planctomycetia bacterium | reverse complement strand
AGAGTGTTTAAAGAAACTATAATTCCTTCTTATTATTTATGCCATAGGGATATCTGGTTTATTTGTAGAAGAAAGTATGTTATACTTTTTTATCGTATACCAAAAAAGCGATCATCCTTTCTACTGCTACATTTAAAGTTACAGCACCAAGATCCTTTAGAACCTTATTTAAATCAAATTTCCAAAAAGACCTTTATAATATACCAGAAATCTCGGACTTGTCAAGAGAATAATTTTGTCTTTTTTGGGTAATTATTTGCTGAAAGAACTGAAAACTTAAAAGATGAGAAAGTATCAGAAAATTTATCTCTTTCTCCAGATAGTCTTCTTCTTCTGGTCTTCTAATATAATTCCAATATCACCGAGCTTTTTTCTTATATCATCTGCTAATTTGAAGTTCTTCTCCTGGCGAGCCTTCTGGCGGAGACTAATTACTACTTCCATCACTTTATTTAACAACTCCCCATCCTTATCTTTTTTGCTTATCTTCTTCTTCTGAAACAAACCTAAAACCCGACCTAATTCTACCAAGGTAAATTTAACCGAATTCAAAATAGCACTCTTCCTCTCTAAAGGAATAACCTCATCAGTCATAAACTTATTTGCTGTATTAACTAATTTATAAAGAGCGGATAAAGCCTCGGGGGTATTAAAATCATTATCCATAGCTTCTATAAACTCTTCTCTTGTCTCCTCTGTCTCCTTTAGGTACTTCTTTAACCTATTAGCCACTTCAAGGCTATGAGCCACTGTCTCCTGTCCTTGTCTTTTACCAGCCTCCTGCCTGATATCTTCTATTTTATCAAACAATATATAGAACCTTTCTTTTTTGGCTTTAGCCTCTTCCATTTTATCAAAACTAAAATCAATAGGAGAACCATAATGACTGGATAAAAAAAGTATCTTTAAAACCTCAGGGTGATACTTTTCTAATATTTTAGAAATAGAGATAAAATTTCCTAATGATTTAGCCATTTTTTGACCTTTAATAGTCAATAATTCATTATGTATCCAGTAGTTGGCAAATGGTTTTCCACTATAACTTTCTGCCTGGGCAATCTCATTTTCATGATGCGGAAATATCAGATCCCTCCCTCCTCCATGGATATCAAAATTCTCACCCAAATACTTCATACTCATAACAGAACATTCAAGATGCCAGCCAGGTCTTCCTTCTGAATATGGACTCTTCCATTTCGGCTCATCCTCTTTTGACTCTTTCCATAAAGCAAAATCAAGAGGGTCTCTTTTCTTCTCATCTGGCGCCTTGCGCACTCCAGTACGCAACTGCTCCATACTTTGATTGGATAATTTACCGTATTTTTTAAATTTCTTAACACTGAAATAAACATCTCCATTCACCTTATATGCATATCCTTTATCCAATAACACCTCTACCATATTAATCATATCCTGAATGTGCTCAGTTGCTTTTGGTTCTATATCTGCCTTTTCTATGCCCAAAGCATTCATATCTTCATAATACTTCTTTATATATTTGTCTGTAATCTCTTTAACTGCCTCATTTAAACTTTTATCTTTAGAGCTTTTTATTAACTCACGGGCTTTATTTATTATCTTATCATCTATATCGGTTATGTTTCTTACATATTTGACCTCATAACCTCTATATTGAAGATATCTTCTAATAACATCAAAGACAAAGGCACCTCTTGCATGTCCAATGTGGCATTTATCATAAACCGTAACTCCACACACATACATCTTAACCTCTCGGTCCTCTATGGGCCTGAACTCTTCTTTTTTGTTTGTTAATGAGTTGTATATTCTTAAAGCCATTTACTTCTCTTCTCTCTTCTTTTGTTCATGATAGTTTTTAAGATCCCTTTCTATTACATCTATCTCATGCTGTAAGTTTTCTAATCTATCAGTTAGGGGATCAGGAAGATTTGTATGATCTAAGTTAATGCCCATAACCTTCTTGCCTTCCTTTTTAGCAATGCGGCCGGGGACTCCTACAACTGTCGAGTTGGCCGGAACATCCCTAATTACAACAGCATTAGCACCTATATTTACATTATCGCCAATTGTAATATTCCCTAAAATCTTAGCACCGGCTCCAATAACTGTGTTATTTCCTATTGTGGGATGGCGCTTACCTCGTTGCTTGCCTGTGCCTCCTAAGGTTACGCCTTGAAATATAGTTACATTCTCACCTATTATGGAAGTCTCACCAATTACCACCCCCATACCATGGTCAATAAAAAGGCCCTTGCCAATCTTGGCTCCAGGATGTATCTCAATCCCTGTAATAAATCGAGATACCTGAGAGATAAAGCGGGGTAAAAAGGGGATATTCATCATATGGAGTTTGTGGGCAATCCGATAAAATATTATTGCATGAAGCCCTGAATATGTAAAAAGGATCTCCCAGTAATTAGTTGCTGCTGGATCCCTTTCAAATGCGGCTTTAATCTCCTCCTTATAAAGAATACTTACCATAAGCAGAAAAAGTATAGGAAAACCGGCAAATAAAAACATAAGAATAATTAAAACTTTTAAAAATAGCATATCTTCCTCTTTATTTTTTATTTAAGAATCCATCTAATTCTTCTGCTTTTAGTTAATTCAATGTCCTCTTTAAAAGAGATTGCTGAAAAGTCCAGCAATTTCTGATTACAACGATTACTTTATCGACGGAGAAATCTCTGCAATCTGTTTTTAAT
>CAZQVU010000044.1:0-8757 GCA_964596885.1 uncultured Planctomycetia bacterium | reverse complement strand
TAGTTGAAGAAGCAGGAGGATTGTCTACTGATTTTAAAGGCAATAGATGGAATATCAAAACTAAGGGATATATTGCTTCTAATAAGAGAGTTCATCAGGGGATTTTAGATATAGTAAATAGTCCTAAGTCCTAAGTCATAAACTTAAGACTTAAAACTTACAACTAGATAAAACTATGGCCAATAATATAAAAAAGAATTACATTCAGATTAGGGAATCAATTCCAGATAATATTGAGATTGTGGTAGCAGCCAAGACTCAAAGTAGTCAGCAGGTAAAAGAGGTGATAGAAGCCGGAGCAAAGATAATTGGTGAGAATTATGTTCAGGAAGCAGAACAGATTATAAACCAATTGGATGGTTTTAGGAAGAGGGTTAGCTGGCATATGATTGGACACCTTCAGACAAACAAGGTTAAGAAAGCAGTTGAGATTTTCGATATGATAGAGACACTCGATTCATTAAGGTTGGCTATAGAGATTGATAAAAGGTGTAGGCAAATTAATAAAATTATGCCTGTTTTAATAGAGGTAAACAGTGGAAGAGAAGAACAAAAGACAGGGGTTTATCCTGAGGGTGTATTAGATTTTATAAGGGAGATTTCTAACTTCTCCAATATAAAAGTCTTAGGCCTTATGACTATGGGTCCTCGTTTTGGGAATCCAGAGGATGCCCGTCCCTATTTTAGGAGAACTAAGGAGATTTTTGATGGGCTAAGAAGGAGCAGGTTGCCCCATATAGAGATGAAGCATCTTTCAATGGGTATGAGTAATACCTATAAGGTTGCCATTGAGGAAGGAAGCAATATGGTAAGGTTAGGAGAGGCTATATTTGGGAAAAGGGATTGATTTCATAGGATAAAAATATTAAAATTAGAAAGTGCGGTAATTAAGAGTAAATTTTACCCCGAACTACAGAAAGCCATCCGTTCTTTCAAGAAAAGGGCGGGATAAAGCCGTGATTCTGGGTTTACTTAGAATTGAGAGTAGAAGGAGGTTGCGACTATGCCTGTATATAGTTATGTATGCGAGGATTGCGGGGCAAAGTTCGACCTTTTAGTTGGAGTAACAAAGGAAGATGAGAAGAAGGTTTGTAAAAAATGTGGTAGTAAAAAGATAAAGAGGACATTTGCTTCATTTTCTGTATCGAGCGGTGATAATTCATCTACATCTAGTAGTAGTTGCCCTACAGGCACTTGTCCTTTTAGTTAAATAGGTCTTTACGGAATTCATTCAGGACTGTTGATTACACAGATTGAGAAAACGATTGCAGTGATTAAAGAAGAAAGGAAAAATCACAGAGGTCAATCTCTGTAATCTGAGATAATCACTGTAGTCAGGCATAATGACTATTATGCGAGGAGCTTGATTATGCCAATTATGCAGATAAGTGTTATACCTTTGGGTACAGGTTCGCCTTCTGTTGGTAAATATGTGGCTGATATAATAAAAGTCTTAAAGAAAGAAGAGGGTATAAAGTATGAACTGACTGCTATGTCAACAATCATTGAGAGTAATTCTTTAGATAGATTATTTGAGGTGGCTAAAAGAATACATAAAGTGCCATTTGATAATGGAGCATTAAGAGTCCTAACCTTAATTAACATAGATGATAGAAGAGATAAAGAACTTTCGATTAAAGGGAAACTTAAATCAGTAAGAAGGAAACTTTGAATATTAAGAGGGATTATGAGACAGGAGTATATTGATATTCTTAAGACAAGATGTAGCAGGGATAATATAGATAAACTCATTGAACTTAAGAATGAGGCTTTATTAGAGTTTGTTGTCAAGTATATCAAACTTTGCAATCCAGATTCTGTATTTGTGCGCACTGATTCTGAAGAGGATGCCCGGTATATAAGAGATAAGGCAATAGAATTGAAGGAGGAGATAAAACTTAAAACTTCTGGTCATACCGTTCATTTTGATGGTTTCTTTGATCAAGCAAGGGATAAAGAGAATACCAGATATTTGCTGGATAAGGGTATTGACCTTGGTCCACATATTAACCGAGTAGATAAACAAAAGGGTATAGATGAGATACACACCTATCTTGAAAATATTATGAAGGGTAAAGAGGTTTATATCTGTTTCTTCTGTCTTGGACCTGTCAATTCTATATTCTCTATTCCAGCAGTCCAGATTACTGACTCAAGTTATGTAGCCCATTCCGAAGATATACTTTATAGAAGTGGTTATAGTCAATTTAAGAGATTGAGACAAAAGGATGATTTCTTTAAATTTGTCCATTCTGCCGGAGAGTTAGAGAATGGAGTAAGCAAAGATGTTGATAAGAGAAGAATCTACATTGATTTGGATAACAATATTGTCTACAGCACAAATACCCAATATGGAGGAAACACTATAGGGCTTAAAAAACTTGCTATGCGCCTGGCTATAAATAAGGCATCGAAAGAAGGTTGGCTTACAGAACATATGTTTATTATGGGAGTAAGGGGTAGAGAAGAAAGGATTACATATTTTACCGGTGCCTTTCCCAGTGCCTGTGGTAAGACCTCAACTGCTATGCTCAAGAATGAAACCATTGTAGGTGATGATATCGCTTATTTAAGAAAGATAGATGGCCAAATCCATGGAGTAAATGTTGAAAGGGGTATGTTTGGGATAATCAAAGATGTTAATTCTAAAACTGATCCTTTAATATGGCAGGCGCTGAATACTCCGGGAGAGGTTATCTTCTCAAATATTTTAGTGACTGAAAATAAGGAGCCTTACTGGTTAGGCAAAGATGGTAGTGTGCCTGATAAGGGAATAAATTATTCAGGTGTTTGGTTTAAAGGCAAGAAGGATAAAGAAGGAAATGAAATTCCGCCTTCTCATAAAAATGCAAGATATACCCTGAGATTAGAAAGGTTAGATAATTGCGATGCTAATTTAAATAATCCAGAGGGAGTAGTTATAAGTGGTATGATTTATGGAGGAAGGGATTCTGATACCTCAGTGCCGGTAGAGGAAGCCTTTAACTGGAAACATGGAATATTAACAAAGGCGGCAACCTTAGAATCAGAGACTACAGCCGCTACTTTAGGCAAGGAAGGAGTAAGGAAGTTTAATCCTATGTCAAATTTGGATTTTCTATCTATCCCTGTTGGAAGGTATATTAAGAATAATCTTGATTTTGTAAAAGGCGTAGATAATCCTCCGTCTATCTTCTCAGTAAATTATTTCTTAAAAGATAAAAGTGGTAATTATCTAAATGGTATACATGATAAACACATCTGGCTTAAGTGGATGGAATTGAGGGTGCATAAGCAGGTAGAGGCAATCAAGACACCTTCTGGTTTTATACCAAGATATGAAGATTTAAAGAGGCTGTTTAAAGATGTTTTAGATAAGGATTATTCAAAAGAGGCTTATAATCAACAGTTTAAAATAAGGTGCAATGAGAACATAGAGAAGATGGATAGGATTATATCTATCTATAAAACTCAGGTTCCAGATGCACCAGATGTATTATTTGAAGAATTAGATAAGCAAAAAGAGAGATTTATTGAATTAAAGGAAAAACACGGAGATTATGTAAATCCTGATGTATTAAAGGAGGTTTAGGGAGCATATTGTGGCACATGAAGCCTTAATGGATATTGAACTGGCTGATATAAAGTTATTTAAAAAGGGTAAGGTAAGAAATATATATGAGATTAAGGATAAATTATTGATTGTTGCCAGTGATAGGATTTCTGCTTTTGATGTTGTTATGCCTAATGGTATTCCTGATAAAGGTAAAATTTTGACGCAGATATCTCTATTTTGGTTTGAGTATATAAAAGATATTATAGACAACCATATAATTACAGGCAATATCGATGAAATTATATCTTATGATGATAGATTAGAAAAGTACAAAGATTTGTTAAAAGGAAGGTCTATGCTGGTTAGAAAGACTACTCCTCTTCCAATAGAGTGCGTTGTCAGAGGATATTTAGCAGGATCTGGCTGGAGGGAGTATAAAGAAAGTGGCAAGATATGCGGAATTAAATTACCTGAAGGTCTAAAGTATGCCCAGGAACTACCCTGTGTGATTTTTACACCATCAACTAAGGCAGAAGAAGGTCATGATAAACCTCTTACAGAAGAGGAGGCATCTGAGATAATAGGGGAAGAGGATTTTAATTTTGTCAGGGATAAAAGCATTGAGATTTATAACCGGGCTAAGGAGTTTGCCTGGGGTAAAGGAATAATTATAGCTGATACAAAATTTGAGTTTGGTAAAGTAGGTGATAAGATAATTCTTATTGATGAGATTCTAACTCCAGATTCCTCCCGTTTTTGGCCTAGGGTAGATTATCGTATAGGTAAACCTCAGAAGAGTTTTGATAAACAATTTACACGAGACTATTTAGATTCATTGAATTGGGATAAAACGCCACCTGCCCCTGCCCTTCCTGATGAGATAGTTAAAAAGACACATAATAAGTATCTTAAAATATTAGAGTTAATTACAGGTAAATCTATTCAAAATTAATTTTGAAACCCTTCTATTTTATGGTAAACTTTTAAAAGTAGATTATAAGTTTAATGTGGAGGTGTAAGTTATGAGAGTCATTATTGTCGGCATAGGGAGTATTGGAAGAGAGTTGGCTGCCAATCTTTCCCAGCAAACCAATATGGAACTTGTTTTGATAGATTCTGATGAGGAGAAGTGCGAGGACCTTTCGCGTGACTTCGATGCTTTAGTTCTCCACGGAGATGGAACAGAGTCTGATATTTTAGATAAAGCAGGAGCACGAGAGGCAGATGCTTTAATTGCCTCAACCGAATCAGATGCCTTAAATACTGTAATAGGTATGATGGCTAAAAAGATGAATGTGCCCAAAGTTATAGTAAAACTTACTGATGTTAATTTAAGGACTGCCTGTAAGGAGATAGGCATTGACTATATTGTATCACCTACTCTATCTGCAGCAACAGAAATCAGCTCTTTGTTATATGGTTATGAGATACTTGATTTCTCTATTCTTATTAAAGGAGGCAGTAGATTAATTGAACTAAGTCCTGGACAGACAGCGGGCAAGAAGATAAAAGAGATAGATTTACCTGCTGGTTCATTGATTATTTCTATTATCAGAGAAGACCATGCTATAGTTCCAAAAGGTAATACTCAGATTCTCAAAGGTGATATCCTTTTGATTTTAGTTGAATCAGAGAAGATTGCTAATAGATTGAAAGATATCTTTGGAGAACTAAAAGTTGCACCAAGATCAAGGAGATCTTAACATCTGCAGTTTTTGATAGATTGAGGAATATTTATTATGTTGAAAAAGTTTATTCAACCTATAAATTTGAGGTTAGTTACTATATATCTTGCAGAGTTAATGGGCATACTGGGCTTAGTCTTCATTATCCCCTTATTAGTTTCCTTGATATTTAGAGAATTTACTTATACAACTCTACTCTTAATCTTATCAATAATTTTGCTCATAATTGGATTTACAGGAAGAAAGTTTCAGATGGCTTATAAAAAGAACCTGTTTTTAAAAGACGCTCTCATAGTTACTGCTTTGATTTACCTGCTTTACAGTCTAATAGGTGGTTTAGTCTTCTTGCCTTATACTTCCTATATTAATGGTGTCTTTGAGACGATGTCTGGGTTTACCACAACAGGCTTGACTATGGTTAATCCTGAAATATTGCCACGAACATTGGTCTTCTTTCGTTCGTATACTCAATGGTTAGGCGGTTTGGGTATTATAATTATCTCATTGGCTTTGTTATTTAGACAAGGCGTTGCTCCTTTTAAACTTTATACCTCTGAATTTGGCGAGGAGAATATTGTAGGAAGCGTAGTGGTGACTGCCAGAATTATTACCAAGGTATACCTCATGCTTACAATCACTGGATTTATCTCTTTATTATTTGCCGGTATGGGATATTTTGATGGTCTAATTCATATCTTCTCAGGTATTTCAACCGGTGGTTTCTCGCTTTACAGTGACAGCATAAGCCATTATCGGAGCCTCTCGATATACTTAACTCTGGCATTGTTTATGTTTTTAGGTGCAGTGAGCTTTCCTATCTATTATAAGGTTACTAAAAGTGGAATTAAGGAGTTTTTCAGGGATATTCAGGTGAAGACCCTTTTTATTATAATTATCATCTCATCATTTCTATTTTTTGTAAATTTTGGAGTCCATATAAGAAATATAGGAAATGCCATCTTTCAGGCAGTTACTTCTATCACTCAGACAGGTTTTAATACTATAAATATTCAAGGGCTATCAGATAAGAGCAAGTTCATAACTATTATCCTGATGATTATTGGCGGCAGCACAGCTTCAACCACAGGTGGTATCAAGATTTTAAGATTCTTAGTCTTAATAGGTGCTTTACGCTGGCTGATTTTAAAAAGGGCCTTACCTGAGGAGGCTAAGATTTCACTTAAAGTGGGAGGGGTTGAGGTTTCTCCGAATACTGTGAGTATAGTTATGGGCTTTGTTACTTCTTATTTAGTTATTCTGGTCTTATCAACTTTGGCAATTATGTATTTAGAGGATTATTCTTTTATAGACTCATTCTTTGAAACTGCTTCAGCTCAAGGCACAGTGGGATTATCCGTTGGTATAACTAATTCAGGTATGAATATCTTTTCTAAAATTCTTTACATATTCAATATGTGGGTTGGACGACTTGAGATACTACCCGTCTTGATATTGCTTTCACCTAGAACCTGGATAAAAAGAAATAGAAAAAGGATAGGATATTGATATTATAGATTCTATTTTAAGACTCTTCTTTTTATAAATTGAATAATTCTTTATGTCTATTCACTTTTACTTTTTTTAAAAAAACTTTATTGAGATTGCTGAAAAAGTCAAACAATTCTATAATCTGTTTTTAATTTCTGTAATCAGACGTGTCCATCGAAGATTCTCTTTTATGGCAGGAGGGGTTACTGGTGTATTTTTTAGTGCCCCCCTTATTTTTTATTTGACAAACTGATTATTTTTGTGTTATATTTGTTAATGAAAGTGAAAATCATTTTCAATAAGGAGGGGGAAGCAGTAAATTATGCCTTATGGTCCACCGTGGTATCATGGCAAAATTAGAGGTTTTGGCTATAGACTGACTTTACCAAGGCAGAAAATTTTAGAGGTCCTTAGTCGTTCTTCAAAGCATTTAAGCGCGGATGAGATATATCACAAAGTGCATAGAATTTATCCAGGAGTTGGTTTAACCACAGTCTATAGGACCTTAGAACTGTTAGTGAATGCGGGACTCGTGTTTAAGTTTGATTTTGGAGATGGACGGAGTAGATATGAACTTACCAAAGGTCCTGGGGCTAATTCTTGTCATCATCATTTAATATGTAATAGGTGTCAGCGTGTCATTGACTATACAGAAACCGCTGAGAGAGAAAAGGAGTTATTTGAAGATATAGAGAAAGAGCTTTCTAAAAAATATAGATTTAAGATACAGAATCATCAAATTCGTTTTTATGGTCTGTGTGATAAGTGTAGAAAGGAAGAGAATAGGTGAATTCTATTCAGCAGATTATAACTGATACAATCCAGCAAGGTAATTGGTTTACATTCTTGATAATATTTTGGGCGGCGGCTGTTTTGAGTTTTTCATCTTGCACATTGATTAGGATTCCTGTTGTTTTAGGATATATTGGAGGTACACCAGGTTCAAAAAGAAGAGCTTTTTTTTCTGTTTTGTCATTTGTTTCAGGTATAATTGTAAGTTATATAATAGCAGGAATTCTAATTGGTTTTCTTTCTCAATTTGCTCATAGTATGCTTAGATGGTCAAGATTTTTATATTATGGGTTTGGTATTTTATTATTAGGCATTGGTCTTGGTTTAAGTGGTTTAGTAAACTTTAGATTTGCTAGGTTTAAGTCAATAGATATATCAAGATTCAAAAATTTAGGTTTATTAGGTGCGTTTATATTTGGTTTGATTTTTGCCTTTTTTGAGGCACCAACCTGTCCTTGTTGTGCTCCGGCATTGTTGATAATTGCTGGCTTGACTTTTTTTAAAGGTAAGGTTTTCTATGGAGTAATTATGTTTTTCGTTTACGCTTTAGGTCAGAGTTTTCCGATATTGTTAATTGGCACCTTCACTAGTATTGTTAAATTTGGTATGCCCAGGATTCATAACTTTGAACGTCTTGTTAAGTTTATAGGTGGTGTAATTCTTATTATAGCCGGGATATACTGTCTGATAGTTGGTTAAAGTGGAAGATATTAATTTAAGTTGTAAGATTGAAGATAAACCGATTCTAAGTTTTAGACTAAGATGGATAATAGTTATAGTTGTTGTTGTCAGCGTCTTTTTTATATTTAACGGTTTTATAGTCAGCCAGATATTAAACAGGGCTACTTCTTATTATGGCTTTGGGATGCTCAATGATGCTATAAGAGAGTATAAGAAAGTATTGCTATTAGATTCAGATAATGAGGAGGCTTTGAATTGGCTTGCTTATTCTTATTTGAAGTTAGGAGACCATGAGAATGCAAAAAGGTTTTATGAAAGGGCTATTGAACTAAATCCTTATGATTACTTTGCCCGTCTTGATTTAGGATTAATGTATGTGGGTGAAAGTAAGTTTAAAGAAGCTAAAAAGATATTTGAGGCAGCAACGAGGGCCAATTCCCAAGGTGTTAAGATTCCTAAAGTTTATCTAAGGGATTATAAGATGTGTCTTGAGTGGTTGGCCAGAGTACAGGTTAAGTTAAATGAGATAAAAGGAGCAGTGGATACCTACAGCAAGATCCTACAGATAGATCCTGA
>CAZQVU010000043.1:3882-8759 GCA_964596885.1 uncultured Planctomycetia bacterium | reverse complement strand
TCTTTGCCATCTTTTGTTGTTTTTCTTAAAGGTTATCTTTTTTGTGTTTATTATATTAGTAGGCTGGTAAACTGAATAATTTCCTTGAGAATTTAAATCTTCTTTATCTAACTTATTTGTCTTTTTTGATCTTTCTGTCAAAGATGAATCCACCTGAGGTGGAAGAGAACTCCTCTTTACTTTAGGTTTCTTAGAATCAACTTTTAATTTTAGTCTGCGCCTTTTTAACTTTTTGAATAGTTCCTTATCAAAAAACAAAAGAGGTTTTATCTGTATACCATGTGCCTTTACTTTTCTAACAGCTTGCTAGTTTTACTTGACAAAGGATACCAACAAACTTATAATAATACCAAATACTTATAGAAAGGGTGAGAAAATATGCCTCGTGTTGAAGTCAGGCAGAATGAATCGCTGGAGAGGGCTCTTAAACGCTTCAAGAAAAAACTACAGAGAGAAGGTATTTTGAAGCAATATAAAGACCGAGAGTTTTATGAAAAACCATCTACCAGACGGAGAAGAAAGATTAAAGAAGCCGAAAAAAAGGAAGCAAGAAGAAAGACGAAATAAAACCAGATGACACTTTTTGCAATAGCCATTCCGCTAATTCTTTTAATAGTTGTTGTTGAAGTAGCAGCTATTGCCTTAAATATGACTGGTCTGGATATGCGAAAGGCCAGATTCCAGGCTCTATCTGCTGTTACAGCAACCGGTTTCACAACTGAGGAGGCTGAGGATGTAGTTAAGGATGGAAAGAGACGCAAGATAATTATGAGTCTAATGATTATAGGCTTTATTATATGGGCGTCCCTGACATCATTGATTATCAATGCTTTTATAACCTCTCATAAGTTAATTCCAACCATTATTCAACTTTCGGCTTTACTAGTGATCTTTGTGGTAGTTTTATATCTTGCAAGATATAGACCTTTTGTTAAAAGATTTAGAGGTGTTGTATCAGGTTACCTGGCAAGACGCACAACCTTAGAGAGAAAATCTATTGATGAAGTATTGCGACTTGCCCAGGGCTATGGCATAGCTGAAATCTCACTTACTAAAGATTCAAAAAATGTAGGATTATCTTTAAAAGATGCCTCTTTCCGCCAAATGGACATTCTGGTCTTGGCTATTGAAAGGGATAATGAAATAATACCGGCACCGCATGCCAGTGATATACTAAAAGAGAATGATACCCTAATCTGTTATGGTAAATTAGAAAATATGCAAGAGATAATCTAATATGTCCTGCAACACACCTTTTAAAATTAATCTTTTTATCTCTCTATTAAGCATATTTTTTTTATCTGTAGGCATTAGTCCATTTTTATCCTCTTTAGCTACACCTATCTCAGAAATAAATATTAAATCAGGTAAAACCTATTCCTATGAGTTAGATAATGGCTTACGCATTTTAATAAAAGAAAACCATAACCATCCTCTTGTAGCTATTAGTGCTCTGGTTGACGCTGGTTCATCAAGTGAATATGGGTTCTATGGAAGTGGAATCTCCCATTTTATAGAACATATGCTCTTTAAAGGCACTGAAAAATATAAAACAGGGGAGATTCACAAGATAATACAATCTTTAGGCGGTACGATAAATGGCTATACTACTTTAGATTATACCCTTTACCATGTGACAGTTCCTGTTGAAAACTTCAATACTGCCTTGGATATCATATCTGATATGCTGCAAAACGCCACCTTTAATGAGGATGAATTTAATAAAGAAAAGAAAGTTATCTTAGAAGAGATTAAGATGAATGAAGACAAACCTGAGAAATCAGTTTTGCTTAATCTCTGGAATGAAGCTTTTACAAAACATCCCTATCGTTTTCCAGTTATTGGCAAAAGATTGCTTTTTTTAAATCTAACCAGAGAGGATCTCTTCCGATTTTACAAAAGAAGATACGCACCCAATAACATCATATTATCAATAGCAGGAGATATAAACCATAAAGACGCATATTTTAAAGTAAGTAAATTATTTTCAAAATTTAATCCCCGACCCTATGAAATTAAGTCCTTGGATTCGATTGAACCAAGACAACGCCTTAAGAGAAAAAGAATAGAAGAGATTGAAACACAATTAGTTTATCTGGCTTTGGGTTTTAAGAGTGTAGATATAAATTCAAAAGACATATATGCTTTGGATGTCTTAGCCCATATATTAGGTAAAGGCAGAAGTTCAAGACTTGCTTTAAAGTTGAAAGACGAAGAGGAACTAGTATATTCTATTGAAAGCTTCAATTATACACCTAAGTATAAGGGTTTATTTATCATAACGGCTATTTTAGAAGAGGATAATTTAGATGACACTATTTGTGCCATCTTTAAAGAAATAGATAGAATAAAAGATAAGGGGGTTGATGAAACTGAATTAGAAAAAGCAAAGAATACAATCTTAGTTAATGGCCTCAAGTATTTACAGACGCTGGAGGCCCAAGCACAGGACATTGCCACATCTTTATATCTTACTAACGATGCAGATTTTACCTATAAGTATTTAAAAAGAATCAATCAGCAAACTAAAAGAGATATACAAAGAGTGGCTAAAAAATATCTCATCTCTGAGAGGTCAACCATATCCTTAGTCCTTCCAAAAAGTAAATCTTCTGAAGTAAAACATCATAATGACAACAAAAGCAAGGAAGTTAAACCGATAAAGAAGATTATCCTTTCTAATGGTATAACTCTGCTATTAAAAGAAGATAGAAGTCTTCCTCTGGTGGATATACAGTTAGTATTTGAAGGAGGCCTGCGTTATGAGACAAAAGATAACAACGGCATCTGCAATCTTATGACCCAACTATTTCTTGAGGGCACAAAGAATCGTACAAAGTATGAACTAAATCGTTCTCTTGAGGAAAGGGGTATTTCAATTAACACCTTTAGTCAGAATAATAGTTTTGGAATTTCGGCTAGTTTACTAAGCAAAGACTTAGAGTTTGCAATCAGTTTATTAAGTGACATATTACTTTGTCCTGAATTTAGTAAAGATGCCCTAAAACATAAAAAAAAGATAATAAAGGCGGCTATAAGAAAAGAAGAGGATGATATTTTTGGCTACGGCTTTCTAACTTTAAGAAAGAATTTCTTCAAAAACCATCCCTATGCCTTTAACCCTTTAGGTAGCATAGAATCAATAGAGGCAATAAAAAGAAAAGAGATAGAAGACTTCTATAAAAAGATGGTAAGGCCAGATAATTTAATTATAGCTATTTTCGGTGATATAGATGAAAAAAGAGCAGAAACTTTAGTTAGAAGATATTTTGGCAAACTTAAAGGAACCTTTCAACCTAAATCAGAGTTTAGAAATGATAACTTCTATCATAAGACCAAAGAGATAAAAAAATCCGTAGATAAGAAACAGGCATTAATCCTAATTGGTTTTCCGGCACCTTCTTTTAAAAACAGAGATAGATATGCTTTTGATGTTATAAATGCTCTTTTAGAAGGAGGAGGTTCTAGATTATTCTATAATTTAAGAGATAAAAAAGCCCTTTGTTATCAGGTAGGCACTTTTTCTATGATGGGATTTGAGCCAGGATGCTGGGTATTCTATATTGCCACTTCCAAGGAGAATATAGATAAGGCTAAAGCAAATATGATAGAAGAGATAAAAAGAATTAAAAGATATGAAGTTACAACTTCTGAGATAAACAGAGCAAAAAGGTATTTAATTGGTAATCATATTATTAATCTACAAACAAACGCTGCTTTAAGTTTCAGGTGCGCCTTAGATCAGATGTATGACTTAGGTTATGATGATTATTTAAATTATAAAAAAATGGTTGAAAAGATAACTATTAATGATTTAAAATTGATAATAGATAAATATTTAGATTTAAATACTTCTACTACAGTTATCTTAATTCCTCAAAACAATAGATAAGATATCCTATCTATTAAAAAGAGTAAGCTCTTATGATAAGAGAATCAGTTTTCGCTGGACAGTTTTATCCAAAAGACAAAAACCTTCTAATTAAACAAATAGAATCTTTCCTAAAAGGCAAAAATCTAAAATGCGAACACCAAGCCAAAGGCTTAGTCTTGCCACATGCTGGTTATCTTTATTCGGGTGAGGTAGCTGCAATAACAATAGCCAGTTTCAAATTGGCAGATATTATAGTTATTCTGGGTACTAATCATACCGGCTGGGGTAAAAGAGCCAGTCTCTCAACAGCCGATATGTGGACTACGCCTCTGGGTAAGGTTAAAGTTAATCAAGAACTCTCTTCTAAAATTTTAGAAAAGACAACTTATATTGAAAAAGATAACCAGGCTCACCGCTTAGAACATTCTATTGAAGTTCAGTTGCCTTTGCTTCAGTATATAAAAAAGGACTTTGAAATTATTCCTATTGTTATATCTCCTTTTGATATAAATAGTTATATCAAGATAGGAAAGGAATTAGCCGAAGTTATTAAATCTTCTACCCACAAAGTAACGATTATTGCCTCAACTGACCTGACACATTACGAACCCCAACAGATAGCCCAAAAGAAGGATCAGGTGGCTATAGAATCAATCATTGAGCTCAATACAAAAAAACTACTGGACAATCTAAAAAAGATGCATATCTCTATGTGTGGTTATGCACCAACAAGTGTTATGATTGAGACTATAAAAAATTTCAGTATTAAGGGTGCAGAGTTAGTAAGATATCAAACAAGTGGTGATGTAACAGGCGATTATTCCCAGGTTGTTGGCTATGCCGGGATAGGGATATATTAAAGATATAATGAAATACAGGAGTTTATGAGAGGTCTAAAAGATATTTATTATAAGTCTTTTAGTTATGTTGTTTAAGTAGCAAGAGTATTTTTGATAGTTATAGCAAGTGACAGTTTCAAATATAATAACTGTAATTGGCCACT
>CAZQVU010000043.1:0-3782 GCA_964596885.1 uncultured Planctomycetia bacterium | reverse complement strand
TTTTGATAGTTATAGCAAGTGACAGTTTCAAATATAATAACTGTAATTGGCCACTGGTTAGTTTATTATTTTGGTCTAAAGATAGCCGAGGTACTGAATGACAGATAACTTGATGTTAACCATATTAGTTACAGTTGTTGCCATCTTAATAGTCTTTGTTGCAATTCTTCTTAAGATTATTATATCTAGTAGTAAACAAAATGGAACTATTCCTTTATCATATAAGCAAATGGGTGCTTTTAGTGCTACTTTGGAGAATGTAGAGAGGGTTGGTCAACATATAAAGGAGGTTATCAGGAATATAGAAAGTCGTCTTGAAGAAAGAAAGAGACTTGATGAATTAAATCAGGAGATGATAAGACGCATTGATCACATTATTTCCGGAACCAAAACCAAAGGATTAGCCGGTGAAAACATCGTATCTGAAACCTTAAAACATTTCCCATCAGATATGGTAGTTAGGAATTATAAATTGAAAAATAAGGAGGTGGAATTTGGTTTAGTTCTCTCTGATGGAAAAGTTGTGCCTATTGACTCAAAATGGTCTTCATCGGATAATCTCGATGAGTTAGCAGATGAAGAGGATGTAGGTAAAAGACAATCTCTTATAAATTCTATTCAGAGAGATGTAAAGCATAGAATTCAAGAGGTCTCCGCCTATATAGATTCAGAAAAAACAGCACCGCTGGCTATCTGTACTGTTCCTGATGCAGTCTATTCAGTAAGTCCAAATCTTCATCCGTTTGCTTATAAAAAGAATGTAGTCTTGGTTTCATACAGCCTTCTTTTGCCTTATCTTCTTACTTTATATCATTTGCATCTACAATATTCGCGTGATTATGATATTGAAAACCTTACACATTATTTAATGGATATAAGACGCCGGACAGATGAATTAAATGATATATTAGAAAATAAGATTATAAAATCTTCTGTTATGCTTACAAATGCTATAGACCAGTATAGACAGATATTAGGCTCTATAAGAAACTCCCTCTTCAAGATAACCGATAAAAGGAAATCCTAACTTTTTAATTCATTTTAAGTTAGAAGCCTCTATTCATAAAGGATGTTTTTTGTTTTGAAAGATAAGGTAAGAGCATTGCTTATCTTTCTCTTGATGCCCAAGGTTAACTATTATCTTTGTTCTTCCTAATTGGGTTTACAATCCTTAAAGATTGTGGTATATTACTTAGCAATACACTTAGTTATGGCGGTTAGTTTAATACACCATCTTTAGATGAGAAGAGTAGTATTTCATTTTTACCCTATTTTCTGGTTTTATGAGTAAACCAAAGGCAACAGCACTATTTTTTTAGTTGATTTGTTTCTTGGGCTTAGGTCTTGCAGGTGGAACTGTTTATATCCTTACTGATAAAGGTAGTTTTGTAATTAAAAAGATAAAAAAGGAGATAGATTATGATAAACAAAGAACTACTTGATATTTTAGTCTGTCCTGTCTGCAAGCAAGATCTAGAACTTAAAGATAATAAACTCATCTGTAAGAAATGCAAATTAGCCTATCCTATAAAAGACGATATTCCTATTATGTTAAAAGAAGAGGCAGAGAAAATAGAGGAATAATATAACTTATTAAAACTGGAGGCTTGTATGGTAAAGATATTAACCATCCATGGACCCAATTTAGATATATTGGGAAAACGCGAACCGGACATATATGGAGATGTCACAATAGAACAAATCAATCAAGCCTTAGAAGAAAAAGCCTCTAAGGAAAATATAAAAATTGAAATAATTCAGTCTAACCACGAAGGAGAAATCATTGATTTGATAGCTAGAGCCAGAAGTAAGTTTGATGGTATCTTAATCAATCCGGCCGCTTACACTCATACAAGTATAGCAATAAGAGATGCCTTATCTGCCAGTAACCTCCCTTGTGTTGAGGTGCATCTTTCAAACATATATGCAAGAGAGGATTTCAGACACATCTCATTAACGGCACCAGTTGTAGAGGGCCAGATATGTGGATTTGGCCTATATAGCTACATATTAGGATTAGAAGCCTTAGGTGAAATTATAAAAAGTAGACAATAAACCTTGTAAAAAATAGCAATTATATTTACTATATAAAGTCAGGCAGGAATCCATTTTTTTATGGGGAAGTAAATTCAAAGTAAAAAAGGAGATTTCTTGCGAGGTGAAGATTGATTTTAATTTTAATAAAAGAATAAAATCTTTAAGAGGTAAATTCGATAAAAATAATATAGACTCTTACCTTTTAAATAAAAAAGAGCGTATATACTATTTAACTGGCTATATAAATGATGACTCATATCTTTTGCTTACAAAAGGTCAGCTCTATCTTATTACGGATTCACGATATCAAGAAGAGGTAAAAAATAGAAATTATAACTTTATTCCAATTATTTCCAACAATAAAATAAAAGAAATAGGAAAACTCATAAGCAAATTAAGACTTAAAAGAGTCGGTTTTGAGCAAGATTATTTAAGTTATAAGATATATTCAGAACTAATAAAATTAGACAAGAAGACGAAATTTATACCCTCTCAGGATATATTAGATGATATAATGATGATAAAAGATCCAGATGAGATCAAAGCCATAAAATATGCTATTTATATTAGCCAGAAGGCTTTCAATTTTTTTAAAAGAATGAGGAAAGTAGGTAAGACAGAAAAGGAAATTGCCAATAGGTTAGATTATTATATTCAAAATCAGTTAGCAGATAGGGGTGGATTTGATACGATGGTTATAGCTGATAAAAGAAGTGCTTCTCCTCATGCCAGTTCATCCTCCTATAGAATAAGAAAAGAATCAAATCTGCTAATTGATTTAGGTGTAAAGAGTTACGAATATAATTCTGACTTGACAAGAGTATTCCATTTAAGTAAAATGAGTAAAAGATTTAAGAAGATTTTAAAAGTAGTAAAGAGAGCTCAATCTGAAGCAATTAAAGCCATAAGGCCAAGAGTAGAAATATCTAAGATTGATTTAATTATACATAACTTCTTCAAAAGTTATAACTTGGATAAATATTTTATTCATGCCTCAGGTCATGGCATAGGTCTGATGGTGCATGAAAAACCTTTTATAAATTCCAATAACAACAATCTGCTTAAGGAGGGAATGGTATTTACAATTGAGCCCGGGATATATCTACCTGATGAATTTGGCATAAGATTGGAAGATATGGTGCTAGTAACAAAAGAAGGATGCGAGGTGTTAAGTTGTGATATCCCCGAATCAATTTAAATCTGGGATGATTATAAAGTTAGATGGCAAACTATATTCAATCATAGGTTATCAACATGTAAAACCTGGCAAAGGACCTGCATACTATCGTACTAAATTAAAGAGTTTAAAAGATAATACTATCTCAGAGAGAACTTTTCGTGCAGTTGATAAGGTAGAGAAGGTTCTTTTAGATGAAAAAAAACTAATCTACCTTTATAATCATGGAGATATGTATTATTTTATGGATCAACAAACTTTTGAGCAACTACCAGTTAATAAAAATAAGATAATTAATCTAATTGATTACTTAAAGGAAGATACTGAAGTTATTGGAATCTTTTCTAATGGAAAAATTATAGATATAAAAATGCCCACTTTTGTTGAATTATTAGTTGAGTATACAGAACCAGGCATACGAGGAGACACGGCAAAGAGTACCACCACCAAATTAGCGCATCTTGAGACCGGGGCTAAAATTCAGGTTCCCATATTCATCAATAAGGGAGATAAAATCAGGATAGATACCCGAAGTAAACAATATGCAGGAAAGGCAAATTCTTCCAGT
>CAZQVU010000042.1:0-8826 GCA_964596885.1 uncultured Planctomycetia bacterium | reverse complement strand
TGGAATATTGGAAATTGGATATTGTTTAGGATTTAGATATTAGAATTTAGGATTTTAAAAAGGGAGGAGGTGAGATAAAGACAATGTTTAAGAAGTCCGGTATATCTAGAGATAAAGATCCCAAAACACTTGATATGGATGCGAATATGCAGGGAAGGTTGGTTTTTAAAGATCCAGTGGATTTAAAGATAAGCGGGAATTTTGAAGGGAGCTTAGATGCCAAAGGGAATTTGACTATCAGTGAAGGTGCAGTGGTTAATGCAGAGATTAAGGGAGAAAATATAAATATAGCAGGTAAGGTTATAGGCAATATAAGCGCAGCTGGCAAGTTAGTGCTTACAAAGACTGCCTATGTAATTGGTGATATCAACATTCCTATCCTGGTGATTGAGGAAGGTGCATATTTAGAAGGCAACTGTCATATGATGACTGAAGAAGAAAAGGCTCCCAAGAAGGAGAGACAGATTTTAGACCGCAAGCAATTGGCTGAGTACTTGGAAGTAGATCTTAAAACTGTAGATGAGTGGATTGAGAATCGAAAGGTACCGGCATTCAAAGAAGATGGTGAGTGGAAGTTTGATAAGTCCAAAATAGATGCCTGGGTGGCTTCTGAGAGGATAAAATAATAAATTTAGATAATCAATTTTATTCAATCTAAGAGGTATTGATGAGTCAGGAGAAATTGATAAGTCTAAAGGCGGCTGCTAAATATTTAGGTATCTCTGAACTCAGACTCAAGGAACTTGCCGAGTTTGGCATAATTCCTGCCTATAGAATTGGTGGGATCTATTTAAGGTTTAAGAAGAGTCAGATTCAACAGTTTAAGGATAAGATTCAGGCAATCCAGAATCAATACTCAAAATATCAAAAACTCAGGACAAATTATAGGTCAGAGAAGTATACCTTTTTAGACAGAATCAAAGATTTCTGGTATTATTACGATTTTTATATCCTAAGCACCTTGGTTATTATTCTTATGTTATTTTTTATCTTTCGTTCTACTCTACAGTAAACGCCGCTATCTGTAAGGAGGCCGTGGTAAATAATAGTCTTTATAAGTAACTGGAACTATCTATGGGATCTGAGGTTATTTTTTTGACTGCAGCTGTTATATTTGGTTTTTATATGGCATGGAATATAGGTGCCAATGATATGGCAAATTCTATGGCTTCTGCTGTTGGCGCTGAGGCTATCACTCTGAGACAGGCCATATTTATTGGTTCAATTCTTTGCTTTGTTGGAGCCACTTTTGTCGGTTCACATGTTACAGAAACCATTAAAAAGGGCATAGTCAATCCATCATACATTGATAATCTAGAGATAATAATAAAAGGACTCCTGGCTGGTTTAATTGCTGCCAGTTTATGGATAACATTTGCCACTTGGTTTGCCTGGCCGGTTTCTACTACCCATTCTATTGTAGGAGCCCTGGTGGGTTTTGGTCTATTTGTCTCTGGCATCAATTCAATAAACTGGGGCAAATTAGCTGGAGTTGTGATAAGCTGGGTTACTTCTCCATTATTTGCAGGACTTTTGGGATTTATTCTATTTAGAATCATCAATAGATTTATCTTAACTGTAGATGAAAGAGAAAAGGCTTCCTTGAGGATTATACCTATTTTTGTGGGTTTAGCCTTTTTTATAGTTATATGTTCTCTCTTCTTTAAGACGCCTATTGGTAAGATGGTAAATTTTAATATAACTGAAAGTATTATTGTCGCTTTAATTCTTGCTCTTATGGCTGCAATCGGCGGCTTTTTTAGTGTAAGAAAAGCGGTAAGGAAGGGTAGAGATGTTGAAGATATATTTAAGGTGATTCAGGTTATGACCTCTTGTTATATTGCTTTTTCTATTGGCGCAAACGATGTAGCAAACGCTATAGGGCCTGTAGCGGGTATATTTAGTATAGTTAGGAATAGCAATCTCCAGAACGAGGTTGAGGTGCCTGTGCTGTTGCTAGCCTTAGGAGGTTTTGGTATAGCAGTAGGGATTTATACATGGGGTTATCGGGTTATCGCTACAGTGGGTAAAAAGATTACTACTTTGACTAATTCAAGAGGATTTTCTATAGATTTTGCAGCAGCAACCAGTGTCTTGCTGGCTTCAAAATTAGGTATGCCAGTATCTACTACTCATGCAGTAATAGGGGCAGTCTGTGGAGTGGGATTAGCCAGGGGTTTAGATGCGGTTGATTTTAGAGTAGTTAAAAAGATTGTGATTTCCTGGATTGCCACAATTCCAGCGGCAGCCATTACTTGTATATTATTCTTTAAATTATTTATGTGGTTTTTTTAATGAGGTCGCTAATGATTTTAGAGTTTTTCAGCGACCTCTGTAATCAGGTATAATGAAATTATCACTGGAGGTGAAATAGTTATGTTTAGGAGGGTTCCAATCTTAAGTGCTATTGGTAGTAGGTCGCCATTTGAAGGTCTGGTAAGACATGCCGGCAAGGTTAATGAGTGTATTCAGATATGGAAGCAGGCGGTAAGTGCCTATATAGAGAAGAGATACGATATCTTTAGTGATTTATCTAAAGATGTTCAAAAGTTGGAACATGAGGCTGATTTAATTAAAGGTAATTTAAGTGCTCATCTACCCAAGGGTATCTATATGCCAGTTTATAAATCAGATTTTATGATGTGCCTTAAAGAACAGGATTCTATTTTGGATTTTGCTGAAGATACTGTTATCTGGCTGGATTTTAAAAAGGTGGATATGGACTTTATTAAAGACGGTATGCTTGAACATATTCAAAAGATAACTGAGACAGTCCAGACCCTAGAAAAAGTCGTCTTAGGCATTAAAGACTTTTTTTCTACTTTAAAAAAGAAAAATAGAGAAGAGATGAAGGAATTAATAAAGGCCGTCCATAGACTTGAGTGGGAGTCAGATAGAATTGAGAAAAGGATAACCAAAAAGGTTTTTAATAGCCATATCGATTTTTTATCTATCTATTTTATTATAAAGGCAATTAATCTAACAGCAGCCATAGCCAATCATGCTGAGAATGCTGGCGATAGAATAAGAGCTATGATTGCAAAATAGTCACAAGTTGCACAGGTCATAAGTCCTATGTCATAAGACAAAAGACAGAAAACAAAACAAATGACTAATTACTAATTGACCTAATCAAGTCCCAAGCACCAATGACAGAATTGGAAATTGGGTATTGATTAGAAATTAGGTTAATTAGAGCAATTAGAGATTGGGTTAATTAGAATAATTACTCATTCGATAAACTCAAGGTAATCTTGAGACTGCCGAAGGATTAGAAATTTATTATTAAGATTTCTACGACTTGACGATTAATTAAAGTGAATATATAATAGTAGAGGGGTTAGTTAAATTGATTGATGATAGGAAATTAATTACAGAGACCTTAAAAAATACAGGATTACTGAATGATGCTCAGATAAAAGAGGCTCTAAATATTCAGAAGAGAAATAAGAAGAGATTTAGTTCCATCTTAGCCAAATTGGGTTATATTGAAAGCGAGGATATAACCACTTCATTATCTTCCCAGTTAGGTTTAGTACCCATTCCTTTAGACAATGTGGAAGTCTTGCAGGAGGCTATTGACAAAGTTACAGATGATTTAGCTTATAAACACCGGATAGTCCCCCTCGAGTTTAAAAATGATATCCTTACTATTGCGACTGATGATCCTTTAAATTTCTTAGCCTTGGATAATTTAGAGGAATTCTTGCAAGTCAAATTAAAGGCTGTCTTAACTGATGAGAAGAGTCTCCTTTCTCTTCAGGTAAGACTCTATGGAGAAAAGAGAGAAGAAGGGGTCTTTGAAAAGGTTGTTGAGAGGATAGATCTTGATAAAGACTTGCCTCAGGCAGAAGAGGAGATTACACAGGAGATAACCTCTGGCGAGGATAGTGCTCCAATTATTAAGTTAGTATCATTAATCTTAAGTGAGGCGGTTAAGAATCGTGCCAGCGATATTCATCTGGAACCTCTTGAGGATGAATTTAGGATTAGATATAGAATTGATGGAGTCTTACATGAGGTTCCGGGACCTCCTAAGCATCTTCAGGGTCCAATATTAAGCAGGGTTAAATTAATGGCTGGACTTGATATTGCCGAGAAGAGACTTCCTCAAGACGGTCGTATTAGAATAAAATTGCTGGGTAAGGATTTAGATTTAAGGGTATCAAGTTTGCCTGGTATTTATGGCGAAAGCATTGTTATGAGGATATTAGATAAATCAAGTCTTTTATTGGGTCTTGAGGAATTGGGATTTGAACCAGATGATCAAAGGCAATTCGAAAGACTTATAAATATGCCCAATGGAACTATTTTAGTTACCGGTCCTACTGGTTCAGGCAAGACCACTACTTTATATGCAGCCCTGAATTCGGTTAACAAACCAAATAAAAAGTTAATTACTATAGAAGATCCGGTAGAATATCAGATAAAGGGCATTAATCAGGTTCAGATAAAGCCCCAGGTTGGTTTAACTTTTGCCTCCGGTTTGAGGTCAATATTGCGACAGGCACCTGACATTATTATGGTTGGTGAGATTAGAGACAAGGAAGCGGCCTCAATTGCTGTTCAGGCTGCCTTGACTGGACACTTGATATTTTCAACCCTTCATACTAATGATGCCCCTGGAGCTGTAACCAGATTGATTGATATGGGTATTAAGCCATATCTGGTAGCCTCAACTGTTCAGGCAGTTTTAGCCCAAAGACTTGTCCGCCGAATCTGTGATAACTGCAAAGAACCATATCAGCCTACACCAGAGGAATTACAGACTTTGAATTTAAATAAGGAAGACATATCCAGGGCTACTTTTTATAAGGGCAGGGGATGTTCAGAATGTAATAAAACTGGATATAAAGGCAGAATAGCCATATTTGAACTTTTTATTATGAACGATCAATTAAGAGAAATGGTTTTTGAGGTAAAATCCAGTACAGAGATAAAGAATAAAGCGGTAGAGCTTGGCATGAAAACATTGAAAGATGATGGTAAACGAAAGGTTTTAAAGGGAATTACCACTATACCAGAAATTGTAAGAGTGGCTCAAATAGATGAAGAAATTTAAGAAGTCATTGAAAAATGCACCAGCAACCCCTGCCATAAAAGAGAATCTTCGGTGGCCAGGTCTAATTACAGAACAGATTGCAGAGTTGCTCGACTTTTTCAGCAATCTCTTTAAAACAGGTAAGGAGTTGATATGACAAACATTAATGAGTATTTAGAAGCGTGTATTGAGGAAAAAGCCTCGGATTTACATCTGGCAGTAGGCAAACCACCCATCTTAAGGATTGATGGCAGCCTTAGGCCAATAAATGATACAATTCTTAAAGAAGAGGACTTAGTCAGGATTGCAAGAGAGATAACGGATGAAAGTAAAAGGAAGGAGATTGAAGATAATGGTGGCTGCGATTTTGGTTTCAGCTTTGACAACATCGCTCGTTTCAGGGCTTCAATATTTAAAACAAAAGGAACTATAGGTATATCTTTAAGGCTTATACCGTCAAGATTATTTACATTTGAGGAGTTAGGTTTGTCAGATAAAGTAAGACGACTCTTGCATAGTCCTCGGGGTTTAATTTTAGTTACCGGTCCTACCGGTTCAGGCAAGACCACTACTTTAGCAACTATGACCGATTACATCAATTCTAATATGGATGCCCACATAATTACCATTGAGGATCCAATTGAGTATTATCATGAGCATAAAAAAGGCATTGTAACCCAGAGAGAAGTTGGAGTTGATGTTCCTTCTTTTTCAGAAGCGATAATTAAGGGACTAAGGAGCGATCCAGATGTGATTTTAGTTGGTGAGATGAGAGATTTACAGACTATTAAAGCGGCTTTATTAGCCGCAGAAACAGGTCATCTGGTATTTGCTACACTTCACACTATAAGTGCTGCTCAGACGGTTGATAGAATTATAGATTCTTTTCCGGTAGAAGAGCAAGAGGAAGTAAGAGTTCAACTTTCTACTAGTATTTTAGCTGTATTAAGTCAACAGCTTTTAGTAAGAAAGTCTGGTGAGGGTAGAGTAGCAGTTTTTGAGATTATGGTCTCAACTCCATCCATTCAGAGTCTTATTAGAGAAAGGAAGACTTTCAGGATAACTTCAGAGCTTCAAACAGGGGCTAAATATGGGATGAAACCCTTTGATGTTTCTTTAGCTGAGCTTTATAATAAAGGCATAATATCAAAAGAGACTGTTTATGAGAAAGCCTTTGATAGAGAACAGATTGGTTCTCTATTGAGATAAAAGAAGGTAGAGAAAAAAATGAGTGAAGAAAGATCTAAGAGAAAACGTCTAGGAGAGATATTATTAGAAAAGGGTATAATTAATCAAGAGCAGCTCAGAAAAGCTTTAGAAGAGCAGAAGAAGAGCGGACGCCTTTTGGGAGAACTGCTTATCAGTATGGAATTTGCTCTTGAGAGGGACATTCTTGAAGCCCTGGGAGTTCAAACCGGTACTACAGTGATTGACCTCAGCAAGATGGAGATACCCAATGAGGTAATAAAGCAGGTGCCAGCTTCATTAGCCAAGATTTATAATGTAATTCCTATAAAATATGAGAATAACGTCTTAACTATAGCTTTATCTGATCCTTTAAACGTTAATATATTGGATGATTTAACATTCGTTCTAAACTGTGAAATTCAAAGCGTCATAGCTTGCGAAAAGGATATCGATAAGGCTATTGAGAAATATTATGGTAAGGCAGATGAAAAGGAATCTATAGATAGTCTGGTTAAAGAGATAGAAAAGAGTACCCCTGAGACTATAACCGCTGAGATTCAAGAAAAGCATGATATTGCCAGTCTCAAAGAACTTGCTTCTCAGCCTCCAGTAGTTAAACTTGTAAATCTGGTACTATTACAGGCAGTAAGAGATAAGGCAAGTGATATCCATTTTGAGCCTTTTGAAGATGAATTCAAAGTGAGATATAGAATTGACGGAGTTTTATATGAGATAATTCATCCTCCTAAGAGTTTAAGTTTAGCAGTTACATCCCGTATTAAAGTTATGGCGAATTTGGATGTTGCCGAATCCCGCCTTCCTCAGGATGGCCGTATAATGATGAAGGTGACTGGAAGAAGGATT
The DNA here is from genome assembly GCA_964596885.1 of uncultured Planctomycetia bacterium. Taxonomy (GTDB): domain Bacteria; phylum Omnitrophota; class Gorgyraeia; order JAGLLT01; family CAZKQD01; genus CAZQVU01. Next base: position 1,733 of record CAZQVU010000042.1, on the reverse strand, counting down.
GACCTGCGCATTTCAACCCTTCCTACAGTTTATGGTGAAAGTGTAGTTATGAGAGTTTTAGATAGAAGTGTTGTTAGTTTATCCTTAGATGAGATCGGTCTAAATCCGGACCATAAAAAACAGATTGAGAGGTTAATTCGTAAACCCAATGGTATAATTTTAGATACAGGTCCTACTGGATGTGGCAAAACTACAACTTTATATTCCTGTCTCAGGAAAGTAAATAAGATAGATTTCAAGATAATCACTACAGAGGATCCGGTAGAGTATGATATTCCTGGTATTATTCAGGTCACCATTAAACCCAAGATAAATTTAACTTTTGCTACTTGCCTAAGACACATCTTAAGGCAAGACCCTGACATTATTATGGTTGGTGAGATTAGAGATAAGGAGACTGCTCAGATAAGCATCCAGGCATCTTTAACAGGACATCTGGTCTTTAGTACTCTCCATACTAATGATGCTCCTGGAGCTGTAACCAGACTGATAGATATGGGAGTTGAACCCTTCTTAATAACTTCTACAGTTGAGGCAATTATTGCACAGAGATTGGTAAGGGTACTATGTCATAAATGCAAAGAGGCCTATAGACCATCAGAGCATGAGTTATCAGAACTCGGATTAACTCTGGAGGAGGCTAAAGACAAGACCTTTTATAGAGCCAAAGGTTGTAATGAATGTAATAATATTGGCTATAAAGGAAGGACTGGAATATTTGAGATTTTAATTATGAATGATAAGATAAGACGCCTAATTATGGAAAGGGCGCATACAGCAATTATCCGTAAAGCTGCCAGGGAGAGTGGAATGAGAACATTAAGAGAAGATGGATTACTTAAGATATATGACGGTATAACCACTATTGAAGAGGTAGTAAGAGAGACTCAAGGATATGCATAAAAAAATCCTGAGTCCTAAGTTACAAAATTGAGACCTGAGACCTGAAGGAGAGATAGGGAATGCCGAGATTTGAATATAAAGCTATAGACTCAAAGGGCAAAGAGATAACCAGTTTCATTGAGGCAGCTAATACCCAGGAAGCCATTTCTAAGATTAAAGAGAAGGGATATTATGTTTTAAATCTTGAGAAAACAGAAACTGAAACTTATGAGGTTACTACTCCTGTTAAAGAAAGAGGTTCCCTTCCAAAAAGAAGAGGCTTAAGCAAAGAGATAACTATTCCTTTTTTGGGTATTGGCACAGTTAAAACTCAGGATTTAGCAATTTTTACGAGGCAACTGGCAACTATGATTAATGCAGGCCTTCCTTTAGTAAGGAGTCTTAATGTCTTATATGAACAGTTAAAGGCTGGTCCTTTAAGAGATATAATAAAATCTTTATCTAATGAGGTAACCTCTGGTGGAACTTTAAGTGATGCACTATCCAGATACCCAAAGGTTTTCTCTCCTTTGTATGTCAATATGGTAAAAGCAGGTGAGTCTGGAGGTGTTTTAGAGATAGTTTTAGAAAGACTTGCCGGTTTTATTGAAAAGAATGTAGAGGTTATTAGAAAGATTAAATCAGCTTTAACCTATCCCGCTTTGGTAGTGATATTTGCAGCTGGTGTACTCGTATTTATGGTAGGTTATCTTATCCCTAAGTTTATTGGCATATATGAATCTTTGGGAATGGGAAATCTACCAACCATCACTCAGATGGTTCTTAGTCTTTCTCGGGCATTTCAAGAGAGGTGGTATGTGGGGTTAGGTTTTATAGTAGGTATATTTTTG
>CAZQVU010000041.1:0-8873 GCA_964596885.1 uncultured Planctomycetia bacterium | reverse complement strand
GATAGATTGGGTAAGATTTGCTCTTAAAAATAGATCCAGTTAATATAACGCTTCAACATTTATATTGTTGACGCATCTATATAATTTTGATAAGATAAAGATGTTGTTTTTAGGCAAAAAAAGAGAACTTAGGTGACCGTATAAGTCTATGTCTGAACTTATTCCGCTCTTTTTGGTATTTATAAAATAAATCTTTTTATGTGGGTTACATAAATGAAATTTGAATAAATAAAAGGTGCAGGGTTAATTTGTACTTATCAGTTATGTTTGTTACCCTCCATAACTGATACGCTTATTAAGAGGTAAGAAAATGATAGAAAGATATTCAAATGAAAAGATAGCCAAAATTTGGTCTGATGAGTATAGATTCAAGAAGATGCTTGATGTGGAATTAGCAGTATGTAAGGTTCTAAGCGAAGAAGGCATTATTCCTAAAAGGGACTTAAGTAATATAGAAAAGAAAGCAAAGTTTAATGTAAAGAGAATAAAAGAGATAGAGAAAAAGACAAAACATGATGTAGCCAGTTTTGTTAAGGATGTCGCATCCAGCTGTGGTAAATCAGGAAAATACATCCACTTAGGTCTTACCTCATCAGATATCTTAGATACTGCCTTAGCCCTTCAATTAAAAGAGTCATCTGATATCTTAATAGATGACTTAAAGGTATTAATCAAGACTTTAAAGAAAAAAGCAAAGCGTTATAAAAATACACTTTGTATAGGAAGGACACATGGAATGCACGCAGAACCTACCACCTTTGGCCTTAAGATGGCTTTATTTTTTGATGAGGCAGGTCGTAATCTAAAGAGATTAGAAGATGCAAAGAGGAATGTCTCGGTTGGTAAGATATCCGGCTCTGTCGGAACCTTTTCACATCTTGGACCTTCTATTCAGGATAAGGTTATGAGGATACTTAAACTTAATTCAGCCCCTATCTCAACTCAGATTATACAAAGAGATAACCATGCACAGTTTGTGGTAACTCTGGCTTTGATTGGTTCATCGCTTGAAAAGATAGCCAAAGAGATAAGAAGTCTACAAAGAACAGAGATTTCAGAGGTTGAGGAATATTTTTCAAAAGGGCAAAAAGGCTCATCTTCTATGCCTCATAAGAGGAATCCTGTAAGAAGCGAGAGAATCTGTGGATTAGCCCGGGTTTTAAGAGGTTATGCTCAAGACGCGCTGGAGAATGTCGCTTTATGGCATGAAAGGGACATAAGTCATTCATCGGTTGAGAGGATAATACTTCCTGATTCAACAATTCTCCTTGATTACATGCTTAATGAGATTAACGAGATAATTGAACATCTGGTAGTATATCCTGAGAATATGAGAAGGAATATCGAAAAAACCAAAGGACTTATCTTTTCTCAGAGAATTATGCTTTATTTAATTGAGAATAAAGGACTATCAAGAGAACAGGCTTATAAGATTGTGCAAGAATCAGCTTTTGAGTCTTTCAATAGAGATATTCCATATAAAGAAGCCCTTCTTAAAAACAAAAGACTTCTGAAATACCTAAAGCCTGAAGAGTTAGATGATTTTTTTGATTATAAGTATTATCTAAGGAATGTAGATAAGATATTCAGGAGAGTGGGTATTAGTTAGTTCAAAGTCCGATGCCCTAAGTCCAAAGCCAAGAAATACAGCTCTTAGCCCGTAGCTTTTTGCTCTTGGTGAAAAAATAGAAAAAAGAGAAAGAAAAGCATGTTCTGGAGGATTGAAGTAGAGAATAAACCAGGTGTTTTTGATGCGGAAGGCTATGCCTGTAAGAAGGATATACTTGATTTAGGCATAGAAGGAGTAAAGGATGTTAAGGTAAGGCAGGTTTATATCCTCTACGGCAATTTAAAAGAGAATGATATAGTTAATATTTGTGATAATATTCTGGTTGATAAGATTATTCAAGAGTATAGATACTTCAACCAGGACAACTTAGAAGATACAAAGGATGGTTTATCTGATAGATTGAAGGTTGTTGAAGTTGCTTATAATTTAGGGGTGATGGACCCTCAAGAAGAAAGCATCAAAAAAGCAATCTCTGATTTAGGTATAAAAGGGCTCCTTGATGTAAAGACAGCAAAGGAGTATTTGATTGATGCTGATATTGATAAAAAGACCTTAAATTATATAGCCGATAAGGTATTATACAATAAACTCATCCAGCATATACGTTACCTCCCTCAAATTTATTCTAAAGACTCGTATCTGATGAAACAACCCCCCAACTATAGATTTAAAAGGATTGAGGTTGATATCTTAAAGGCAGATGAAGACGAATTAATGAAACTTAGCAAAGAGGGGCAGCTTTTTTTAAACCTCAATGAGATGAAGATGATTCAAAAATATTTCAGGAACTTAGGGCGCAATCCAACGGATTGTGAATTGGAAACTATTGCTCAGACCTGGTCTGAGCACTGCTATCATAAGACCTTCAAGGGATTGATTGAGTACGAAGGGAAAGTCATTGATAATCTTTTAGAATCAACAATTATGCAGGCAACAAAAATATTGAATAAGGATTGGTGTGTCTCTGTCTTTGAGGATAATTCAGGAATAATTGAGTTTGATGAGAATTACAATGTTTGCTTTAAGGTAGAGACCCATAATCATCCCTCAGCCTTAGAACCTTATGGAGGTGCATCAACCGGAGTAGGTGGAGTGATAAGGGATATTTTGGGCACAGGCCTTGGAGGAAAGCCTATTGCCAATACGGATGTATTTTGTTTTGGGCCAGTTGATTATCCTTATAATGAACTCCCCGAAGGAGTCCTTCATCCAAAAAGAATTATCAAGGGAGTTGTCTCAGGCGTAAGAGATTATGGAAACAGAATGGGTATCCCTACGGTAAATGGAGCTGTTTTGTTTAATGAAAGTTATCTAGGCAATCCGTTGGTCTATTGTGGAAATGTAGGTATAATTCCGAAAGATAAGAGTTTTAAAAGGATTGATGTAGGTGATTTGATTGTGGTTGTGGGCGGAAGGACAGGAAGAGATGGTATACATGGAGCCACCTTTTCATCTGGTGAATTAACCAGAGAATCAGAAGTAATTTCATCCTCGGCTGTTCAAATTGGCAATGCTATCACTGAGAAGAAAATGGTTGATTGCATAATAAAGGCAAGGGATAGGAATCTATATAAAGCCATAACAGATTGTGGTGCAGGAGGTCTATCTTCTGCTATAGGTGAGACGGCAAAGGATATAGGAGCAAGGGTCTATTTAGATAAAGTTCCTTTAAAGTATAAAGGATTATCTTATACTGAAATCTGGATATCTGAATCCCAGGAGAGGATGGTTTTAGGTGTTGATAAGAATAAAGTAGAAGCACTCCTTGAGTTATTTAAAAGCGAAGATGTTGAGGCTACTGTTATAGGCGAGTATACCGATACTAAAAAGTTAGAACTATATTATCAGAATCATTTAGTATGCAACTTAGATATGCAGTTTTTACATAATGGCATCCCTAAGTTAAAGAAGAAGGCGAGATGGTCTCCAGTTGATATAAAAGAACCCCACTTAAAAGAAGAGAATGATTATACTGAGATATTGCATAAACTCTTATCAAGTTATGATATTGCCTCAAAGGAGTGGATAATAAGACAATATGACCATGAGGTTCAGGGAGGAAGCGTCCTAAAACCTTTAGGTGGTATAAATAATGATGGCCCAAATGATGCTGCCTGCATCAAACCACTCTTTGATTCAAGAAAAGGATTGATTATTTCCTGCGGTATTAATCCCTATTATGGTATGATAGACCCTTATTGGATGGCAGTAAATGTAGTAGATGAAGCCTTGCGTCAGATTATTGCCTCAGGTGGTGACTTAGATAGAGTGGCAATGCTTGATAATTTCTGCTGGGGTAATCCTGATGACGAGGAACAATTAGGAGGATTAGTGAGAGCCTCGATTGGTTGTTATGATGCATCCTTAGGTTATGAGGTGCCCTTTATATCAGGAAAGGATTCATTGAATAATGAATTTAGAACAAAAGGCAAGACAATATCTATTCCTGGAACATTACTTATATCGGCTCTGGCTATAATAGATGATGTCGGAAGAATATTATCATCTGATTTTAAAGAGGAAGGCAATTTAATCTATATTGTGGGCAAGACAAGGGATGAATTGGGTGGTTCAGCTTATTATAGATTAAAAGGACTGCTTGGTAGAAATGTTCCAAAGGGTGAACCTAAGAAATCAAGGATTATAATGGAGGCTTTAGCCAGAGCCAGTAAAAGAAGGCTTATTGAAAGTTGTCATGATATTTCAGATGGGGGATTAGCAGTTTGTCTTTCTGAGATGTCTATTGCGGCTAATCTGGGTATAGAGATAGATCTTTCCAAGGTCCCATATGATATGGAGAATGCAAGGGATGATAAGATACTTTTTTCAGAATCGATGACCCGTTTTATCTGCGAGGTAAAAGAAGAAAACAGAGAAGAGTTTGAAAGACTTATCAAAGATATACCCTTTAGCCAGATAGGTAAGACTACTAAAAATGAAAGGTTAAAGATTTATGGTCTGGATAGGAATCTTGTAATTTCAGAAGATATTTATAAATTAAAAGAAAGCTGGCAGCAGCCATTAAGATGGTAAATAAAATGATTAAAGTAATAGTACTTCGTACCGCAGGGACAAATTGCGATGCAGAAACCCAGGAAGCCTTTAGGTTGTATTCTAAAGATGTAGACTTAGTTCATATAAATGAGTTAAAGTCTAGAAAAAAGAAATTGTCTTCTTATCATATATTAGCCATACCCGGCGGTTTTACTTATGGTGATGATATTGCAGCCGGAAAGATTTTAGCTAACGAATTGAAATATAATCTAAAGGATGACCTTATAGAGTTTGTGCGGAGTGGAAAGCTTATTATAGGAATCTGCAATGGTTTTCAGGTTCTACTTAAAGCGGGTCTGCTTCCAGATTTTGAAAGTTTTGACCAAAAGGCTACTTTAATATTAAATGATAGCGGCAGATTTGAAGATAGATGGGTGTATCTAAAAACAGTCACAAGTTATAAGTTACAAGTTACAAGTAAATGTGTCTGGACAAGAGGCATTAATGAGATTATTTATTTACCGGTTGCGCATGCTGAGGGAAAGTTTATAACGGATAAGGATACTTTAGAGGAGTTAAAAGAGAATAATCAGATAGTATTTCAATATGTAGATAGAGAAGGCAGATTGGCTGGCTATCCCTATAATCCAAACGGCTCAATTGAAAACATCGCAGGTATCTGTGATAAAACAGGCCATATTTTAGGCCTTATGCCGCATCCTGAGAGGTTTATTAATTTCTATCATCACCCCCATTGGCAGAGGATTCAGAATAAAAAGAGTGGTGATGGAAGTCTAATATTTAAGAATGGTGTTGATTATATAAAGAGGCATTTTTTCAAAGATGAGGGAAATTGAAAATGGCGCTGACATATAAAACGAGCGGAGTTGATATAAAAAAAGCGGATAGATTTATAAAATCCATTAAAACCCTGGGGGGAGTTAATATTGGCGGTTTTTCAGGACTTTTTAAGTTAAATCTTAAGAGATATAAGGAACCTATGCTGGCGGCAAGTTGCGATGGAGTAGGGACGAAGTTAAAGATTGCCTTCTGGTTAAATGAACACAGAACTGTAGGCATTGATTTAGTGGCTATGAATGTAAATGATTTAGTTACTTGTGGTGCAGAACCAGTCTTCTTTCTGGATTATATTTCGACTACCTCGTTTAATCTAAGAGATATGCAGGAAGTGATAAGAGGTATAATTTTAGGCTGTAGAGAGGCAGGTTGCATTCTCTTAGGTGGTGAAACAGCCCAGATGCCTCAATTTTATAAGAAAGATGAGTATGACTTAGCAGGTTTTGCCCTTGGTGTAGTTGATAAAAAGGATATTATAGATGGTTCAAGGGTAAATGAGGGTGATCTTATTATTGGTTTAACCTCAAATGGTCTCCATTCAAACGGATATTCTCTGGTAAGAAGGTTATTTTCTAAAAACTACATAAAAAGAAATCAAAATCTTTTCTATAAACCAACCAGAATATATGTAAAGCCCATCTTAAAATTAAACAGCAGGATAAAGATTAAAGGTATAGCCCATATAACAGGTGGCGGCTTTTATGATAATATAATAAGAATCCTGCCTAAAGGAATCTCTGTATATATCGATAAGAATAGCTGGCCAAAACAGAAGGTCTTTAAACTAATTCAAGAAAAGGGCAAAATCTCTGATAAAGAAATGTACCGCACATTTAATATGGGTATTGGTATGATTGTAATAATTGATAAGAAGGATGTAGAGAAAACAAAAGATATCCTGTCTCTATTTAAAATTAAGTCATATATTATAGGTAATTGTTTAAAAGAAAAGAAGTCCAGAATAATAATAAAATGAAGTTGTGTATAAACGGCACTTTCGCAAAATATCCAATTTGGGAGTATAAACGAAGTAGTTCGGGTAGGGACAGTTATCGGAAATTGTGGGCAGAAAAAAGTAAATATCAAGGTATGTTATATATAAAAATTAATCGAAGGCAAACCAGATATGAGTCAACTAACATTTTTTGAAAAAGGAGAAAAAAAATTAATCAATTTAAAGGAAGCGAGTGTTTGGGCTTCACGATATTTAAACCGGAGAGTTACAATTTCTAATATTTCATACTTACTCCAATATGGAAGAATAAAAAAGTATGGAGATGATGGGAATCCCTTGATAAATATTGAAGAATTAAGAAATTATTACGACTCTTATGACAAAGAAAAGCAGTGGAAAAAGAAATTAGGCGAAGACCTTAATTGGCATTTGTCATTTGTAGAATATCCAGAAAAGGAGAGGACAAAGCATGTCCATAGGTTGCATCCATACAAAGGTAAATTTATTCCTCAATTAGTAGAGTATTTTCTTGATTCTCATACCGATGAATTTAAACAAAAGGTATATTTTAACAAAGGAGATATAGTACTTGATCCATTTTGTGGGAGCGGAACAACATTGGTTCAAGCAAATGAATTGGGAATGCATGCTATTGGTGTGGATATTTCTGCGTTTAATGCGATGATCAGTAATGCTAAGGTTGAGAAATATAATATCCCAGAGATTAGGGAAACTATTCGCAACATAACATTAAGTTTGGATAATTTTCAGAAAACAAAGAACAATGTCGCTTTTGAAGAGCATCTGCTTTCAGAACTTGCAAAATTTAATTACAAATATTTTCCATCGCCAGAATATAAAAGAAAAGTAAGAAAAGGTGAAATTAATGAACAAGAATATGCTAAAGATAAAGAACAAAAATTTTTGAGCATCTATTATGATTTAGTGGAAAAATATAAAATCAAAATTAAACAAGATAAAAATAATTCTTTCTTAGATAAATGGTTCTTATTTCCAGTGAGAGAAGAGATTGATTTTGTATTTAAAGAATTGAAAAAAGTAGACAATAGGGATATTAAGAAAATATTAGCGATAATCTTGAGTAGAACTGTTCGTTCTTGTAGGGCAACTACTCACGCTGATTTAGCAACCTTAAAAGAACCTGTTACAGCTACATATTACTGTAAGAAACACGGCAAAATATGTAAACCAATATTTTCCATCAAAGGATGGTGGCAAAGATACACTATAGACACATTAAATCGCCTTAGAGAATTCGATAGATTAAGAACCAAAACATTTCAAATCTGTGGTGAGGTAAGAATATGAAAAAGTATAAAGTATTGCTTACGCGGTCATATATTGTTACGATTAACGCAGAAAATGAGAGTCAAGCACGTAGATATACTGAATTTTATCTTGGCGATTGCCCTGATTTATCAAAACCAAAGGAACGAGAAGATCAAAAATTCAAAATTGAAGAAATAAAATTGACTTTTAACGAAGCATTAGAATCAAAAGAAATAGCTTGAGGTTAAAAATGAGGAATTTTTGGATTATACCCGGTTCAGAACAAAACTGGAGACAATCGCTCGTTTCAAAAGGAATATGGGGACTTGAAGATACTATATTCAAAAAACTTTATTGGCTAGCGATTAAACCTGACGATTTAATACTGTTTTATGTAACTGGTAAGATTAAAGGCGTAGTTGGATATGGAATTGTTAGAAGTAAGTTCTACCAGAACATTCCATTATGGGATAGTGAAATACGAGAAGGTTGTGTGAAATGGCCTCTTAGGTTTGAATTTGATATAGATTTCCTTCTACCCCCAAATATGTGGAGAGACAAAAAAGTTTCAATATCTGATAAGGCAGGGTTCAGACAACCGTTGATACTAAAAAAGTGGGAAGAAATAAAACCCTTAATCCAGACTTTAAATCCTAATGTTGTCATAGAATCGTTAGAGAAAATTCCTGCACCTATAATGCCTACTAAAGCAGAGAAGGTTTCTCCAACACATGAGGATGTTAAAAACTTATTGCTGGAAATTGGAAAATTACAAACATATGTTGCCAATGTTGAGTTCCCAATGGGATCAGAACGATTAGATGTAGTATGGAGGAGACTTCCTGAGTCAGTTCCAACATATGTTTTTGAGGTTCAGGTAGGGGGTGATGTGTATCATGCATTAGGAAAATTAAAACATGCTTATGATATCTGGAACAGTCGGATTTTTCTTGTGGCTTCAGCAAATAATTTAGGTGCCGTTAATCAATTGCTATCCGGAACATTTCATGAAATACAATCTATACTTAAAGTTATCAAAATAGAAAAGATTCAGAGTTTACATCAAGCTAAACGCAATATTTATGAGATTGAGAGAGAATTAGGAATAATCCCATAATTATCCAAGCGAATGAGGTAAAAAGCTGTTTTAGTTTGATTTGAAGACAGCAAAACCAAATATCAGCAATTTTAAGGATTTCAAAAGGA
>CAZQVU010000040.1:0-9090 GCA_964596885.1 uncultured Planctomycetia bacterium | reverse complement strand
GGAGGTGAAAATGTCACAGCATCGAAGTTTAAGATCCGATTCTAAAGACAAAAAACAGAGAAGTGTATTAAACCGATTCGAAAGAATCAAAATCCTCAAAGAAAAAGGAGAATGGAAAGAAGGAGATTCTTTGTTCGGTCTACCTAAGGTGAAGGTTTTAAAATTAAAACTAAAGAAGCATAAGGCAAAAGAGGAAACAGAAGAAAAGAAACCTGAAGAACATTTAGAAGAACAATCTCAAACCAAAACAGATAAAGAAAAATAAACTAGAAATTGAAGAAACTCAAAAAAAAGAAAAAAGGAAATAAAAACAAAAAAGCAAACTCTTTATCTAAAATGTCAATAAGAATCTATCTTATAAACATCCTTTTATTTGGGGGAAGCCTTTTATATATCCTGCCGACAAGTGCATCAGATTATCCTTATATTGGTGTCGTCGTAGGGGAAAATGTCAAGTTAAGAGCCGGTTACAATAAAAATTTTACACCTCTTAAAAGTTTTGTAAAAGGTGAAAAGGTAGTTGTCCTTGATTGCTACTATAACTGGTTTAAGGTTAAACTGCCGGATGAAGTTTTCTGTTATGTATCTAAAGATTTTATAGATGCCTATGGCAATGTAAAAGTAGATAATTTAAATGTAAGAGCTGGGCCATCTACTAAATATAATTCTTTAGGCAAACTGAATAAGAACGATAAAGTCATAATTATAGATTCGGTAGGTAATTGGTATAAAATAAAACCTCCATCTAACTGTATAGGTTGGGTCTATAAAGATTATATAAAGTACTATTCTGATTATCGCGAGCATCCTGAGATAAAAAAACAAAAAAGCAAAATAAAAGAAGAATTAGAGGCTTACAAACAGCTAAATGGAATTGATTATAATAATCTTAAAAAATACTCCTTAAATGAACTCAATCAAATACTTAATTTACTGGATACCTTTATGGTCAAATATCCAGATTCTGAATATAAGAATATTGTTAGTAAAAGAAGTCAAAAGATTAAAGCATACATTACTGAAAGCAGAGTGGAGAAAATTAAAAAAGAAGAAAGCAAAAATAATTATCTTAAAGTTCAAGGTATTATAAAAGAGCTAGGTAATATTATCGGTAATCCAGCCAGCCATAAATTAGTAGTTGGTGGACACACTAAATATTATTTAAAGAGTGACAAAGTAAACCTTTATGATTATACTGACTATCCGGTATATATATGGGGTAAAAAACAAAACAATAACTTAAGATACCCCCTAATCACAGTCGATAAGATTAAATATCGATAATTAGGAGGAGAGGATGGCAAAGATATTAATTGTTTATTTTTCAGAAGGTGGAAATACAGAAAAAATGGCAAAACTTGTTCAGGAAGGAGTAAATAAAGAAGGTATTGAGGGTGTAGTTAAAAAGGTGCAAGAGGTAAATATTGAAGAATTATTAGATTTTGAAGGTATTATAGTGGGTTCACCTACTTATTATGGAACTATGGGTTCTGAAATAAAAAGATTATTTGATGAAAGTGTTAAGTTTCATGGGAGGTTAGAAGGTAAAGTAGGAGCGGCTTTTACAACTTCAGCCAATATTGGGGGAGGTAATGAAACCTGTATTTTATCAATCTTAGAAGCTATGCTCATACATGGAATGATAATCCAAGGTAGTTCTCAAGGCGCCCATTATGGTGCTGTAGCTATATCTTCACCTGATGCACAAGCCAAAAAACAATGTGAGGATTTAGGAAGAAGGTGTGCTCAACTTGTTAAGAAGTTGTTTAAATAACTGTTGGTATGTATATAATCTCTTGGGTATTAAATAAATTTTTCTTGATTTTATCTTTGTTAATTGCCGTCACTATCCATGAATACAGCCATGGTTGGTTAGCAGAAAAACTTGGAGACTCAACTGCAAAAGATGCTGGAAGGTTAACTTTTAATCCCATTCCTCACATAGACTCTGTTGGAACTATCATAATGCCTATCTCAGTCTTAATCATATCCAGTGGCACAGTCACTTTTGGATGGGCAAAACCGGTACCAATTAGCCTATATAATCTAAATAATCCCCGGCTAGATACGGCTAAAATTTCATTAGCTGGCCCTTTATCTAATCTTTCTATGGCAACCATAGCCGCATTACTTCTTAGACTAGGTGGTATTTTACCTGAGAATATATTCACTTCAACAGGTAGTACTTCAATAAATAATCCCTTTATTGTATTCTTAGCCTATTTAATTTTTATAAATCTACTTTTAGGAATCCTTAATCTTATACCCATACCACCTTTAGATGGCTCTAATATATTGGGAGGATATCTACCCAGAAAAATAGGTCTACGGTATAAAAAAACAGAATCCTATGGCATAATATTAATCTTAGTTCTATTCTTTTTATTTGACGGATTTAACAAAATTATACTCCCCTTAATGGGACTCATATTAAAATTATACAGTATCCACTAAAATTAAATATCTGTTTAAGCATAAGAACATCTTGACCTAAATCATAAAACTTGATATACTGAAATTTATGAACGACTTAAAAAGAGTATCTGTCAACTTAAAAGAAAGAAGTTATGATATCTTAATCGGTTCCAACCAATTCGATTATCTATCTAAGATATTAAAAGAGTTAGATATTGGAAATTATGCTGTTATAATTACTAACCCAAAGATCAAAAAACTCCTCAAAGATAGAATTACTAGACCACTTAAAAAAATCTCATTGGGAAGTAATTTTATACAAGTACCTGATTCAGAAAAATCCAAGTCTATAAAATATTTAATCTCAACTATATCAAAGATATCTAAGTTGGATATCAAAAAAAGAGTTTTCATTATTGCCTTAGGTGGGGGAGTAATTGGAGATCTAGCCGGTTTTGTTGCCAGTATATACAAAAGGGGGATTCCTTATATACAGATACCCACCACTTTACTTGCTCAGGTTGACTCAAGTATAGGCGGTAAAGTAGCTGTTGATTTAGACTGCGGCAAAAATCTATTAGGAGCTTTCTATCAACCTCGCCTGGTATTTAGTGACATATCTCTGCTTTCATCTCTTAACCAGCGACAGATATTATCTGGACTAGCTGAAATTATAAAATATGGGGTAATTTCCGACAAGGAACTATTCGATTATATCAAGCACAATTATTACAAAATTTTAGAATTAGATAAAAAGGTGCTTATCCATATCATAAACCGATCTGCTAAAATTAAAGCTAGAATTGTATCAAATGATGAAAAAGAACAAAAAGGTATCCGAACTATATTGAATTTTGGCCATACTATTGGCCATGCAATTGAAGCGGCTTCAGGTTATTCCCAAAAATATACCCATGGTGAGGCAATTGCCTTCGGTATGGTTTGTGCGGCTGATTTAGCTAATAGTTTAAACATCTGCAGTTCTAAAACATTAAGTCAACTGGAAAGTCTCATATCTAGAGTTGGATTACCGGTTTACATTAAAGATCTTCCTCTAAATAGAATAATGAAGGCTTATTTATATGATAAAAAATTTATTTCAGGCAAAAATAGATTTGTTTTACCTTTAAAGATTGGGAAAGTTGATATCTTTGAAGACATTCCTGAAGATAGAATCAAAGAAGTAATTAAACGCAGAACAAAAAGAAAATGATATCAGAGTTAAGCATTAAAACAACCAAACAGACTGAATTAATAGATATAACTCAGGAAATAAATAATGTGGTAAAAAAGGCTGAAATTAAAGAAGGTCAATGTCACATCTTTGTTCCCCACACTACAGCAGCGGTAACCATTAATGAAAATGCCGACCCCAGTGTAAAGGAGGATATTCTAAAAGAAATAAACAGAATTATACCTTTTGAAGATAACTATTCTCACATAGAAGGAAACGCCGCTGCGCATATCAAATCTTCTCTTGTGGGAGTAAACAAAATTTTATTAATAAAGGATGGCAGCCTTTTATTAGGAACCTGGCAAGGTATCTATTTCTGTGAATTCGATGGACCGAGAACGAGAAAGATATATGTAAGAATCAGTCCTTAAAAATAAGGAGGAGGAGATGGAAGAGGTTGGAAAGGTTACTGACTTTTTTGCTCATCCTTCAGTTGCTGCCATTGATATTACAAAAGGCAGTCTAAAGGTCGGAGATAGGGTAAAAATCCGAGGGCATACAACTGATTTTGAGCAGGTCATAGAATCAATGCAGATAGAACATAAGCCAATTGAAGAAGCCAAGCCTGGTGATAAAATAGGCTTGAAAGTAAAAGAAAGAGTCAGACCTCACGATACAGTCTATAAGTTGTAATGCTCATAAGTTAAAAGAAAGGAAATAAATATGATTAATAAATATTATTCAGGATTGGTTCTATGTCTATTCTTTATACTACCCCTTATAAGTCTACCTCTTGGCTACGCAGAAAATCTTAAACCTCTTATAACAGAAGATGCTAATGTCATTACACCTGGTACTCTCCAGTTAAGAGTTAGCACTGAATACCTTGAAGATAAAAATTTGGCTTTTGAGATAAATAATAAAGATAGAGATGTTATTATCTTACCTGGTCTAAATATCAATTTGGGACTAAGTAAGATAGTGGAGGTTCAGGCTTATATAGATGGTCTTTATGTAGACGAAGAAGGATATGACAGTAAATATGGAGGAGGAGACCTTTGCCTTTTTACTAAAGTTAAGTTTAAACAAGAAACAAACACTCCCACTGTAGGTTTTAGATTTGGGGTAAAATTACCCACTGCAAGCAATGAAGATAGATTAGGTACAGATGAGACTGACTTTTATAGTTGGTTGCTTTTAAGTAAACATTTTAACAAGGCTAGCTGTCATCTAAACTTGGGGTTAGGAATACTAAGTGATCCTCATCAAAATAGCAGTCAGGATGATGTGTTTTGTTATGGATTAGGATTTGTAATCCCTTTATTCAGTCCAATTAATCTGGCTATTGAAGTCAATGGGCAAGCAGCATCAGGTGAAAATAATAATTTCTCTCATGCCCTCGTTGGTTTGCAAATAAAAAATAAAGATCTATCCTGGGATTTAGGGATAAGCGGAGGTTTAACCGATGAAAGTCAGGACTGGTCTGTTAAAATAGGTTTGACTAAGGATTTTGATAACTTCATAAAATTATAAGTAATTTTAATTATGGAAATTAGAACCTTTAAAGAATCAGATGCAGACCAAACCAGAGAACTTATTAGTAGAATCCTTAAGGAGGAGTGTTCTTTAGAATCTGATGTATTCAAAGAAGATGATTTGGATAATTTAAAAAAGGCTTATTCTAACATAAGGGAGGCTCTTTTAGTTGCCGAAGAAGATTCTAAGATTATTGGAGTAATAAGTGTTAAGCAGGAGAAAGATGATACGGCACTCATAAAAAGACTGTTTGTGCATCCAGCTTATAGAGGTAGAAATTATGGCCAGACTCTACTTCGCAGGGCTATAGACTTTTCTAAGATTAGCGGGTATAAAAACATATCTTTTCGTGCAACTGACCAGATGAAAGCGGCTATTAATTTATGTCTTAAAAACGGATTTAAGCAAATAAACGAAAAAGATTTAGGTAAATTTCGCATTGTTGAACTTCTATTAAAGATTGATAATTAGTATGAAGAAGATAACAACCGATGAAGCAAAGATAATAGATAAGAGAGCTCAGAGTAAATTCCGCATTCCTGGTTTACTCCTGATGGAAAATGCAGGACTGGAAGTTTACAATCGTATAAAAAAGATTATAGCCAACAAAAGGAGTAAAATTGTATTCTTCTGCGGAAGAGGCAATAATGCAGGAGATGCCTTTGTAGCTATAAGGCACTTAATAAATGACGGTTATACTAATATCAAAGTTATAATTATAAAAGAAGATAAGGATTTTTCAAAGGAAGCCAAAATAAACTATAAAATCTTAACTAAATTAACCAATAATATAAAACTGATAAGGAAAAAGTTAAACTCTAAAGAAATTAGTAGAGAAATCAAAAAGTGTAAGATAATAGTTGATGCCCTTTTAGGTATAGGATTAAAAGGTAAAGTCTGTGGGAATTTTAAAAAAGCAATAGATATAATAAATGATAGCGGTAAACCCGTTATATCAGTCGATATACCTTCAGGACTCAATGCTACAACTGGCGAAATTGCTACATCTTGCATAAAGGCAAATGAAACTTTAACCTTTGGCCTGCCCAAGATAGGTTGCTACAAAAATAAGGGACCTAAATTCTGCGGTAAAATCAGGGTCTTTCCAATAATCTTTCCAAGAGTTTTATTAAAATAAGGAGATGAGGAGATGATAAAAAGACAATTTCAAAGACAATTTCAGAGAAAACAATATATTATCAAACCTAAATTTCAACTTAAGATATCAGCTATTATCATGGGAACGCTTCTAACTGCTGTAATAATCACAATATCTTTTCTTTATATTAATATTATGAATTCTATCATACTTGAATTCTCATCTAAGGAACTAAAGGAAAAGATTAATCTGGCTGTTGAATTAAGGCAACACCAACTTCAATACACAAAACAGATGGGAGATAAAAAATTGTTTGATGTTCTATTTCCTAAAGAAGCTGATATATTAGCCGATTATGAAAAGGATATAATAATTAATGTCCTGCATAAGGTAAATAAGAATCTTATTCCATGGATACTTATATTATTATCCCTGACTTTAGTTGCAGGTATATTTTTAACTCATAGAATAGCAGGACCCATTTACAATATAGAGAAATCTTTAGATGAGATAAGAAAGGGGGATTTAGCAAAGCGGATTTATTTAAGATGGAGTGATGAATTTAAAAATCTGGCAAATTTGGCAAATGAGTTCGTGGCAAAGCTGGATAAATCAACTTCAGAATGTAAAGAACTGGTTACTAAATTAAAGCAGTTAAATGAGCAACTAAAGAGTTCTATTACAGATAAAGAAACTATAAAGTTGGTTAATGAGGTAGAAAACAATATAAACACCCTCAAAGATTTACTGGATCAATATAAGACTACAGGGTAAGAACATCAATTAGTTTCAAAAAAGACTTTAATTATGCTAAATGAAACAACTGGGCTATATTTGCCGGTGAAACTCTAAAGATTATATGCTTCAAGTAAAAAAGATTAAAAAAGCTCTATACTGTAGGACATTTTAATTTGGAGGATTTTAAAAATGAAGAGAAGAAGAATAATTTTATTCAGCGGAATATTACTTACTTTGCTATTTAACCTATCTTGTGCTGAAATTACACCACCTACACCTTATCAGGTTCTCAAACAACCTTTAGGAACAGGTCCATTATATAAAGGAATGAGTAAACAAGAGATAATTGAACTTTGGGGACAACCCAACGAAATAAACAAGTTAGAGCAACAAAGATGGACTGAACCGAAAGAAGAGTGGGTATATAAAGCCCGCGTGCCGGCAATACCAGTTGATTATAATTATCTTTCCAGGACAAAATATCTCTATTTTGAGGGTGATACCTTGGTTGATTGGAAAACAGAAGGAGAAGAAAAATAAAATAACTGATAATTTATAAATTCGAGGGTGAATATGAAAAAATTACTTATCGTAGTGATATTGAGCACATTGCTCATCGGATGCGGAAAACATATCATTAAACATAACATTCCTGAAACTAATATAAAGTTTAATGAAAGATATATTATTGCCGTTGAAACCTTTAAGGACATGCGGCCTGAAGAAGAACGCACTGGAAAGACAGATGAATTCTTAAAATTTGCCTCAAAAGACAAACATTTTAAAAAAGTCATAACCCAGCACCTTAAAGATACATTCATAGAAGAATTCTCTAAAGTTGGGCTCCTTCCCTGTAATTATGAAGACAGTGATAAATCATGCTATGACTACATCTTAAGTGGTAAGGTTATACATTATCAAGCTGCCTTAAAATTACCCAAAACAACCGTCATTCCTTATTTAAAGACTATAACAAGTCTTTGGACAAAGGATGAATTTATTATTGCTATTGAAATAGATGTCAAGTTGACCCAGGCTAAAACAGAAAAAATCCTTTTAGATAAAACCTACACCTTCGCAGAAGATAAAAAACTACCCACAGGATTATTTAGCCTTGCCCGCTATAGCCGTGGTTTTAATTATAAACTAAAACTCTTAGATGAGGCATTAGGTAATGTTATAGAAGAGATACGCAATGATGTCTTAGAAAAAATAAAAGATGCTAAAGATAAATGAAAAATGTTAGTTTTAAAAAGATAAAGCAATATGCTCGTATTAAAAATAGGCTTTATTTCGTAAATCTTACATTATATGTTAGTCTACTTTTAATCTTCTTTTTTGGCCCATCAACCTATTTTAAAAACTTATCCCTTCTTCTTATAAACAACTTTTATTTGGGTTTAGCCTTTTATCTGTTGTTATTCAGCTTATGGTTTTTTATCCTGAGCCTTCCTTTAGACTACTTTGATTCCTTTATTATTGAACATCGCTTTAACCTATCCAATCAGACTAAATTAATGTGGCTAAAAGAACACTTTAAAAAGGGTCTCATATCGCTTATTCTGGGATTTATAATGATTGAGATATTGTATTTCTTCTTGAAAAATTTTACATCCAGTTGGTGGATTTTTACAGCAGCCATCTGGTTCTTCATAAGTGTTATTTTGTCTAAACTGGCACCAATTATCTTGCTTCCTTTATTCTATAAACAAAAACCCTTAGAAGATGAAATTCTTAAACAAAGGCTCATACAATTATCTAAAAAGGCCAGGAAAAGAATAAAGGATGTATATGTAATAGATATGAGCAAAGAAACTAAAAAGGCAAATGCTGCTCTGGTGGGTTCAGGTAATACCAGACGTATCTTATTATCTGATACCTTATTAAATGAATATAGTCATGATGAGATAGAAGTAATCTTAGCCCATGAATTAGCACATCATAACCTAAAACATATGCTCAAACTCCTTATTGCAGGAGGGATTCTTTCTTTCATCGGCTTTTATATAGCAAGCATTATTTTAAAAAAATCAGTTTTATTTTTTAACCTTGAGGCAATCTATGATATTAGAGGCTTTCCTATAATCCTGTTTATATTCTTACTTTTCTCTGTTACCATTACGCCTTT
>CAZQVU010000039.1:0-9092 GCA_964596885.1 uncultured Planctomycetia bacterium | reverse complement strand
AGGAAGGGTGAGAAGATAGAGGGCTATGAGATAATAGATCTTACTAGAGATTATGCTCTGGTTAAAGATAGCCAAGGAAAAGAGATAAAGTTGCCTTTAAGGGAGAAGTTGCTTTCAGATGAATATGAAGCCACCATATTCTTAAGCGATGAAGATAAAACCGTTAAGATAAAAAAAGGAGATGTTATAAAAAACTTTAGGGTACTTGACATCTCCCATACTTATGTGGTATTATTTAATCAAGTTACAGAAGAGAAGAAGTATTTAACTTTAACTTCTAAGGAGTAAAGGGAGGGATTGTATCTCTAAAAAAGGAGCCTGAGTATGTTTAAGATTTATAAGTGTGTTAATAATATAATGGTTATAGCATTACTTTTATCAATGGGGAGTATGAAAGTTCTCTATGCTGAGGAGGTAAATGAGGCAGAAAGGATAGCTGAAGAGATAGCCAGGAAAAAGCAAATAGAGGCAGAGGAAGTCCAGATTCTATTAAGGGGTAGAACCCAACTTGGTATAGAGTATTATAAAAAGGGTGATTATTATGAGGCTATTAAGCAATTAGAACTTGCCCTAAAACTCGATCCAACTTATGAAGAGGCAAAAAGTTATCTCAATAAAGCCAAGGATAAACTGTATGAAGCCTCTAAGAGATATTATGAGAAGGGCATTGATTATTATAATGATGGCAAGTTTGGTAAGGCTATTGAGGAGTTCAGTAGGATACCTGAGGGGTATCCTTATTATGAGAAAGCCCAACAATATAAGAGGGCAGCAGAGAGGTTTTTGGAAGGTGGCGAAAGTCCTGATATCTCAAGTCCAATTGTCTCAAAAAAACATGTAGAAGAGGAAATGAGAAGATTGGACGAGCAAGAGAAGACAGTCCTTTTAAGAAAGAGAGTCCAGGAAAAGAGAATGATGCTTGATGTTGAACGAGAGTATTTACCTCCTGAGCGGCTAAAAGAAAAGAAAGAAGAGGCAAAGGAGACAGCTGAGGAGATAGCTGAGAAAAAGAAGCAAATGAGGCAACGAGAGTTAATGGCCAAAATGAACGAAAATATGGTTCCAGCCCTGAGCTTAACCGATGCTAATATAAGTGATGTTATTAGAGAGATTATGAAGATGACCGGAGTCACTATTGTATTAGATGAAGGAGCCCTAAAGAGAGTTTCAGGGGGTGAACCTATTAAGGTTTCATTTACTACAGTAAGCCCTATGCCGCTTTTAGATCTGCTCAATATTGCTCTTAAAACTACTGATTTAACCTATAAAGTAGAACCGAATTATATCTGGATTTCTGATGAGGAGACACTCTCTAAAGAAAAACTTATTACTAAGACCTATAAACTTAAATACGGTATCAGAAAAGCCAGAGAGGTTTCTTTAATAGAGTTTAGTGAAGGGAAAGAGGAAGAGGAATAATAAAATAATAGTTATGATAAAAAGATACCTATTTCTTATTCTATCATTGATTGTATTGGGGTCTATTAATACTAGTGTAATTGCTGATAATGGCTTAGAGACAATCCAGGATTATTTAGATAAGGTTTTACCGCCACAGGAAGGGAGACGCATTGTCTATGATGAGACATCAGGTATGCTTACTGTTACTGATACTCCTTCAAATCATAAGATAATAAAGAACTTATTGGATGTTGTAGATGTAGCCCCGCCTCAGGTTATGATTAAGGCTAGTTTTGTTGAGACCAATTTAACGGATATAAGCGAGTTAGGTGTTGAATGGTATTGGTATAGACGTCCGAAACTACATGAGGATACCTTAGATGCTCTACAGATAGGCAACTCTCCATTTTTTTCTAACCCAGATAATAGGACACCTTCAGATGGTATAACCTGGCCAGTAAGTGACCCTGAAGGTGGAGAGGCAGGAGAGTGTTTTCCAAGAGAGACTAAAGGATTGGATATGTTTATTGGTAAGACCACCTATTCAGGAAGCTATTTAAGGGCCCATCTACATGCCTTACAACAGCAGGGTAAGATTAATTTACTTTCAGCACCTCAGGTAACTACCCTTTCAGGTCAGACGGCTAATATGCAGGCAGTTAGAACTATTCCATATGTTTGTGATGTTGAATTTGAAAATCAGGGTAGTGCCGAACATCCTATCTGGGTATTGATTGTTACAGCCGATGAAAAGGATATCGGTATCTCTTTAGAGGCAACACCTCATGTATCAGAAGGCAGTAAATATATTACTTTGGATCTCCATCCTCAAGTAGATGTATTAGTTGCTCAGAGATCCATAAGACCACCCATAGCAACTGTTCAGGATATTTATGTATATGATGATGAAGGAAATCTTGTAGATATTATTCCTGGTACAGTATATATTCCTGGTGTATCTGATGAGGTGGGTTGGCCAATTATTGAGACGAGGTCTACTCAGACATCCGTTGTTGTAAGAAGTGGACAGACTGTTGTTTTAGGAGGTATGATTAAGGAAGAAGAGAATATTATAAAAAAGAAAGTCCCTTTGCTTGGCAATATTCCCTTAATAGGTAAACTTTTTAGTCATGAGTATACCAAGAAGGAGAAAAAGAACCTTTTAATATTTATCACGGCGACATTGATAACGCCAGATGGTAGAGAGATTAAGTAAGATGAGAATAAAGATTTCTGTAATCACATTTATATCTTCGTTATTTCTATTCTTTAACGTTAGTAGTGCCCAGGAGGGCTTTACGATTAAGGAGTATCTGGAGAAGATTCTTCCTCCGCAAGAGGGTAGAAAGATAGATTTAGATCCAAGGACAGGTATCTTGACTATTACCGATACGCCATCCAATCATAAACTGATTGAGAGGTTATTGAAAGAATGGGATGTTGCCCCAAGGCAGGTTATGATTCAGGCAAGATTTATTGAGGTCGAAGAAGGCGCTTTAGACGAATTGGGCGTTGAATGGGAATATGCAAGAAGCGATATGGGATTATATGGAGAGACAGATAGAAGAAAAAAGGCTCAAACCTTCTATATAGGACCTGCAATCCCTTCTTATGTTTCAGAAGAAACAGGGTATTTTCTGGGTCCTGGTACAATGGGAGATGTCTATGGGGATCCGTGGGGAGAAGATTATAATTTTGGAGGTTATGAGCATAATTATCCTGCTTTTTCAGGGACTGAATTTGGTGCGCCAGCTGAGAGTGCAGGATTAGGTTTATATATTGGTAGATTTACAGATCAAGGCAGCTATCTATTTTCATACATAAGAGCTTTAGAGCAAGAGAATAGAGCAAGTCTTCTATCTTCGCCGAGAGTGACTACCCTCTCAGGTCAGATGGCCAATATTGAACTATCTAATACTATACCCTATGCTGAAGACGTTGATAGAAAAGGCACCACTTACGGATGGATTGAGACTTATGAGATAGCTGAGAAAAAGACAGGTATCTTTTTAGAGGTTACACCAAAGGTAGGAGAGGGTTCTACAGTTATTACTCTTGATTTACATCCCTATGTAAGTGAAGTTGTCAAACAAATTCCTCTTATTGAAAGTGACCAATTTCCCGAGTATTTAGGCTGGCCAGTAGTTGATACCCGTTCAACCCAGACCTCTATTACTATCCAGAGTGGTGAAACAGTAATAATTGGAGGATTGATAAAGGATGAGGATGAGGTTACTAACCGTAAGGTTCCTCTCTTGGGTGATATACCTTTATTGGGTAATCTCTTTAAATGGAAACATAGAAACAGAACAAAAAGAAATTTAGTAATCTTTCTAACGGCTACAATTGTTACTCCTGAGGGAAAGGAGATAAGATAGTAGTTTTAAAGGGTTATCAAGATGAAAAGATTTAATAGGATTACATTTTTAGTTATTGTAATTTTTACTATATTAGGTGTTATCTTAGGAATAAAACCTTTGTTGGCTGAGGGTAAAAAGAAAGTATTCATAACTACTTTGGACATAGATAAGGATTATGAAATAAAAGGTATAGTCTCATATCGAACCGGCTTTTTTAAAATTGATAAAATAGAAAAAAAACTTGCAGAAGAAGCCAGAAAGTTAGATGCAGATTATGTAATAGGTTTAAGGTCTTTAGTATTCGGTGGCGAGATATATTGTTATGGTACTGCCGTTAAGACAAAGAAAGCCCCCAAATAAACAATCCTTTTGGTTGGTATTCCACAAAGCAAAATTTATACTAAGGATTCTATATTCAGAACCTTCCTTATAATTAAATAAACAAGGATTATTCTTAATTGATGTGAGGAGATTCTATAACTTAATACTTGAAAAACTTTCGGACTAAATTCAAGAACGACCCTTGCAATCAGATTCTTTCAATCTCACAGGAAATAAAGAAGAACCAGAATAATGGTATTAAAATAAACTCCGTCAAGATGTTTATATTGCTCCAAGAAAACTTATTAAAAAGTTATGGATTTTCAATGGGGCAAATCTAAGAAAAAATAGGAGGATTTCCTAAAGAGAAGTGAAGGCTTTTTTGATTGATGGTACCTCATTCTGTTATAGGGCACACTATGCGGTTAGAGACTTAACTACCTCCTCTGGTCGCCCTACAAATGCTATATATGGATTCATCTTAATTCTTAATAAGATTATAAAAGAAGAGAATCCAGATTTAATTGGTATAGCTTTTGATTTAAAGACTCCTACTTTTCGTCATAAGAGATTTAAGGACTATAAAGTTCATCGTCGACCTATGCCAGATGAATTGATAGAGCAGATACCTGTAATCAAAGAGGTCATAAGGGCATATAATATTCCACTCTATGAAAAAGAAGGATATGAGGCAGAGGATATAATAGGCACCATTGCTAAGGATTTAGTAAAGAGGGGGATTGAGGTTTATATAGTTACCGGAGATAAGGATATTTTGCAACTGGTTAACGACAATATTAAAGTATACAATACCCATAAAGATGGTTTAATTTATGATAAGGATAAAGTAAGGGAGAGATTTGGTGTACCTCCTGAAAGGATTGTTGATATTATGGCTTTGGCAGGAGATAAGATAGATAATATCCCTGGCGTTTCTGGCATAGGTATTAAGACTGCCCAGAAATTAATCATTAGATTTAAAACAGTTGAAAATCTCTTATCCAATATTGATAAGTTAAAAGACAAAAAGTTAAAGAATATCTTAGAGGTTCACAGAGAGGATGCCCGACTTTCAAAAGAACTTGCCAAAATACATACGGAAGTACCTATAGAATTTAATGTTGAAGAATTGAAGAGAAAAGAGTTTGATAAAACTAAATTATTTAAGATTTTTAAAGAGTTAGAGTTTAGAAAGTTATTGAAAGAATTTGCACCAGAAGATAGATGGGAAGCCAACTATGAGATTGTAAAAGATGACGCTGATTTAAAAGAACTTATAAGAAAACTAAAAGATGCGAAACTATTTGCTTTTGATTTTGAGACGACCAGTTCAAATCCACATAAGGCTGTGCCCATTGGTGTATCTTTTTGCCTGAGGGAGAAAGAAGCGTATTATATACCTTTATTAAGTGAAAAAGAAAAAGTCCGGGAAGGTTTTCTTATTCAAGATGTCTTCAAGCAATTAAGGGCGATATTAGAGGATGGGAATATTAAAAAGATTGGTCAGAATGTTAAATATGAAGTTATAGTTTTGGCTCGGTACGGTATCAGGGTTGAAGGTGTTTATTTTGATACTATGATTGCCTCTTATCTCTTAAATCCTTCAAAATTAAATCATAACTTAGAAGATATATCGTTAGAGTATTTAAGCCACAAAATGGTACCTATATCAGATTTGGTAGATAAAAAACAAAAGGAGTTTTTATTAGAAGATGCTGATTTGAAGCAGTTGTCGTGGTATGCTTGCGAGGATTCTGATGTGGTCTTTAGGCTTTATAAAAGATTAGAAGATAAACTAAAAGAAAAAAAATTATTCAAACTCTTTACAGAGATAGAAATGCCTCTTATAAAAGTCTTAGCCGATATGGAGTTAAATGGCATCACGGTGGATATAGACAAACTTAAAACTCTCTCTGAAATTCTTTCTAAACAATTAGACCATATTAAAGAAGAGATATTTAAGATAACAGGTATCCAGTTTAATATCAATTCACCTAAACAGTTAAGAGAGATTCTTTTTGATAAATTGAATCTCCCTGTTATAAAGAAAACAAAAACTGGTCCTTCAACAGATATTGAAGTGCTTAAGAGATTATCATTTGAGCACAAACTTCCCCGTTATCTTTTAAAATACAGGGAACTTACTAAACTCAAAACAGGCTATGTTGATGCTTTACCCAAACTTACTGACCCTAAAACAAAAAAGATTCATACTTCATTTAATCAAACTATAACTCAGACAGGCCGATTGAGTTCTTCTGAACCGAATCTACAAAACATTCCAGCAAAGGGTGCCTTGAGTAAGAGGATTAGAGAGGCTTTTGTTCCTGCAAATAGCAATTTTTCATTTTTATCAGCTGATTATTCCCAGATAGAATTGAGAATTTTAGCGCATCTATCTGATGATAGAAATCTAAAGAAGGCATTTGAGAGCGACTTGGATATCCATTCATTTACAGCCTCCTTGGTTTTTGACAAGGATATAAAAAAAGTGACAAAGTCCGAAAGAAAAATAGCCAAAACTGTTAATTTTTCAATCATTTATGGAGTAAGTCCGTATGGGTTATCAAAAGAACTGGATATAGATGTGGATAAGGCAAAAGATTTCATCACTTCTTATTTTACCAGATACCCAGAAGTAAAAATTTATATAGATAAGATAATAAAAGAAGCAGAAGAGAAAGGATATGTCATCACTTTATTTGGAAGAAGGAGATATATTCCCCAGATTAAAAGTTTTGATGAGAGGCAGGCTAATTTTGCCAGAAGAGTTGCCATTAATACACCTATTCAGGGAACGGCAAGTGATTTAATAAAGATTGCTATGATAGAGATAGACAGGGAGTTGAAAGATAAAAGATATTCATCCCGTATGATTTTACAGATTCATGATGAGTTGATATTTGAAGCAGCCAATAATGAGATTGATGAGTTGAAAGGATTAGTTAAAGACAAGATGGAAAATGTAGTTGAATTGAGCGTACCTGTTAAGGTGGATATCAGGATTGGAAATAACTGGGCTGAGTTATAAGAGAGGTGTCTGGTGTGAATCCCGTTAGAAATAAGTCAACCCATCACTATACTAAAAAGAGTAAAGTTTCCGCAAAGAAATCAGAAATTTCTAACGGGGTGAAGGTAATAGGAATAACTGGAGGATTCAAATCAGGCAAGACTACAGTTGCCCATATTTTATCTAACCTTGGCGCCAGGGTAATAGATACAGATAAGTTAGCCCACCAGGCTCTTTTACCAGGAACTGATACTTATAGAAGGGTTGTTAAGGGATTTGGTAAGCGTATATTAAATGAGAATGACAGGATAGATAGGAGGAAATTAGCAGGAGTAGTTTTTAATGATAATAAGAAATTAAAACTATTAAATAATATAATCCATCCGTATGTAAAAAAGGAATTAAAAAAGAAACTATTAGAGATAAAAAGAGATAACCCCAATGCGATTGTTGTAGTTGAGGTTCCATTATTATTTGAGGCAGGTATGCAGCAGATTATGGATAAAATAATTGTCGTCTCAGCCAGTAAAAATAAACAGATAGAGAGGGCAAAAAAGGATATGTCCTTATCAGAAGATGAAATCAAAAAAAGAATTGGAACCCAGATGCCTATGAGCAAAAAGAAGAAATTAGCCGATTTAGAAGTGGATAATAATGGTAGTATAGAGAAGACCAGAAGACAGATTAAAAAAATCTGGGAGGAAATAAAAAAGGAGTAAGAAGATGACAACAAAAAACAAAACCGAGCAAAAAATAAGTAAAGAGTTAGACATTAGAGAACTTAAGCAAATGAGGATGACAGAATTGACTAAATTGGCTTCCGACCTTAAGATAAATGGCATAAATACACTCAGGAAGCAGGATCTGATTTTTAAAATCTTGCAGGCTCGTGCTGAGCAGAGTGGATTTATGTTTGGTGAAGGTGTCTTAGAGGTCTTACCTGATGGCTTTGGTTTTCTACGTTCACCAAATTATAATTATCTGCCTTGCCCCGATGATATTTATATATCTCCTTCTCAGATTAAAAAGTTCTCATTAAAAACAGGAGATATTGTAAGTGGGCAGATAAGACCACCTAAGGAAGGCGAGAAATATTTTGCTTTACTTAAGGTTGAAGCAGTTGATTATGGTTCTCCTGATACAGTAAAGGACAGAATACTTTTTGATTATCTAACACCTCTATATCCACAAGAAAGATTTATTTTAGAAACAAAGCCTGAGGAGATAGAGATGAGGATTATGGATTT
This sequence comes from uncultured Planctomycetia bacterium, assembly GCA_964596885.1. Taxonomy (GTDB): domain Bacteria; phylum Omnitrophota; class Gorgyraeia; order JAGLLT01; family CAZKQD01; genus CAZQVU01. Next base: position 753 of record CAZQVU010000039.1, on the reverse strand, counting down.
ATTGACGCCAGTAGGCAAGGGTCAAAGAGGTTTAATTGTTGCTCCGCCATATAGCGGAAAGACAGTCTTGTTGCAAAAATTTGCCAATAGCATTAGCACCAATTATCCGGATGTTATACTGATGGTTCTATTGATAGATGAAAGACCTGAGGAGGTTACTGATATGGAACGTTCTGTCAAGGGTGAAGTTATAAGTTCTACCTTTGATGAGCCAGCAGACAGACACGTCCAGGTTGCTGAAATCGTTTTAGAAAAAGCAAAAAGATTGGTTGAAAGAAGGAAGGATGTTGTGATATTATTAGACAGTATAACCAGATTAGCCAGAGCCTATAATTCGGTTGTGCCACACTCAGGGAGGATTCTTTCAGGAGGTGTGGATGCTGCTTCAATCCAGAAGCCTAAGAGATTTTTTGGTGCAGCCAGAAATATAGAGGAGGGTGGGAGTCTTACTATTATAGCCACTGCTTTAATTGATACAGGTTCTCGTATGGATGATGTGATATTTGAGGAGTTTAAAGGGACAGGCAATATGGAGCTTACTTTAGATAGGAATCTATTTCAGAGAAGGATTTATCCAGCCATTGATGTAAAACGTTCAAATACCAGAAAGGAGGAACTTCTCTATGATCCAGAAGAGATGAAAAGAATCTGGATTTTAAGAAAAGCGCTTAATGAAGCAACTTCACTTGAGGCTATTGAACTTTTAATTGAGAAATTAAAGAAGACTAAATCCAATGCAGAGTTCTTGCTTTC
>CAZQVU010000038.1:0-9211 GCA_964596885.1 uncultured Planctomycetia bacterium | reverse complement strand
ATTTCTAATTGACCTAATAGAGAAGCGGAAAAGCAAATTTCTAATTGACCTAATTAAGCCCCAAGCACCAATGACAGAATAACCTCTTTAGACATTGGGTATTGATTAGAAATTAGGTTAATTAGAGCAATTAGGAATTTGAAGACATTTAGATATTAGGATTTAATTAAAGTTTGGATATTGGTGCTTGGTTATTGATTGGAGATTAGAGCAATTAGAAATTTAGAGGTTAATATGAGAAGATATTTAATTGCTGGCAATTGGAAGATGTATAAAACTATAAAGGAGGCAACTACCTTAGTTGCCGATTTGATTACAGAAGTTGGCGGAATTACTGAGATTGATATAGCAGTGTGTCCTCCTTATACTGCTTTAAGTGAGGTGCAAAAAGTGCTGAATAATTCTAATATATATTTAGGTGCCCAGGATATGTACTTTGAGAATGAGGGTGCTTATACAGGAGCCATTTCACCTTTAATGCTAAAGGATATTGGTTGCCGATATGTAATCTTGGGTCATTCTGAAAGGCGAAGGATATTTGCAGAGAAAGACGAGTTGATAAATAAAAAGATTAAAGCCGCTTTAAGATATGGACTTATACCGATTCTCTGCATAGGTGAGACATTAGAAGAAAGAAAGGCTAATAAGACATATGAGATTTTAAATTCTCAGTTAGATATAGATTTAAAATCAATAGATATTAATGAGATTCAAAGAATTATAATAGCCTATGAGCCAGTGTGGGCAATAGGTACAGGTAATACAGCAACTGAGGAGCAAGCTCAGGAGGCTCATACCTACATTAGAAATTACTTAAAAGAGAATTTTAACCAGGATGTTTCTGAAAGAGTGAAGATATTATATGGTGGTAGTGTGAAGCCTGATAATATCGAAGGTTTAATAGGTCAAGATGATATAGATGGGGCTCTTGTGGGAGGAGCAAGTTTGGATAGTTATTCCTTCAGTCAGATAATTAAAAAGTCAGTTAAGGTATCTAAGTAAGATGTTTATTTTTCTTATAATTTTACATGTAATAATCTGCATAGTTTTAATAACTATAATTCTTCTTCAACCCAGTCAAGGCCAAGGTTTATCTGATACATTGGGCGGAGGATTTGCAGAATCAATACTTGGTTCTCGAGCCTCCACTTTTTTAACTAAGGCAACTACAGTACTGGCTACACTATTTTTTGTTATCTGTCTCTCTGTAACTATCCTGTCAGCTAAGAGAGGCAAGTCATTAATTCAAGAAGAAGAGCAGACTCAAACTGAACAATCTGAAGATGTGCAAAAAACTCAAAAAGAGGAAGATGTCAAAAAGCCTATCTCATCTTCTGAATCACCAGAGAGCCAGCCAGTTAACGAACAATGAGAAAAGAAGGTTTTTGATATTTAATAAAACGCTACTTATATTAGCCGTTTTTCTAATTTTTATAATTACCTCCAAAATTAAAGCAGATCCCCTCCATAATAAAGGAGATGCCTTTGTCTCTGGCTCATCAGCCGATGCCATAACTCTTATTCCTTTTTTAGCCGATGATGCACCTTCAAGTGGTATATGTTCTCTAATCTTTAATGGTCTTACTAAAGTGGATAAAGACCTGAAGATAGTGGGAGATTTAGCCAAAGATTGGAAGGTATCAGAAGATAAACTCACTATTACTTTTTATCTAAGACAAGGAGTTAAGTGGCACGATGGCAAAGAGTTGACTGCCGAGGATGTTAAATTTACATATGAGACTATACTTAACCCCAAAAACGCCTGCCCTTATATTGCCAGTTATCAGGATATTCAGGATATCAAAATCATAGATAGATATACAATCCAATTTAGATATAAAAAGCCTTATGCGCCAGCCTTATCTAAGTTAGGTATAGGGATAATCCCGAAACATATTTTAGAAGGTAAAAATATCAGAGAGTCTCATTTTAAAAGAGAGCCGATTGGCTCAGGTCCCTATAAACTCACAGCCTGGAAGACAGATGAGTATATAATTTTAGACTCATTCAAGGAGTATTTTGAACATCCACCTTATATTGGTAGGTATGTAATGAGGGTAATTCCTGATGAGACGGTTCAATTTTTGGAATTGATTACAGGTGGTATAGATTATATGGGTCTTACCCCATATCAATATAGATATCGCACAGATACTAAGAAATTTAAGCAAAGATTTAATAGATACAAATACCTTGCCCATTCTTATACCTATATAGGATATAATTTAGATGACCCTTTATTTAAAGATAAGAAGGTTAGGCAAGCCTTATCTTATGCTATAAATAAAAAAGATATAATAGATGGAGTTTTAATGGGATTAGGCCAAGAATGCACAGGACCCTTTTTAAAAGGCAGTTTATATTACAATGAGAATGTAAAAAGATACCCATATAATCCTGAGAAAGCAAGAAGGTTGTTAAAAGAAGCAGGTTGGGTTGATGTTGATAATGATGGAATTTTAGAAAAAAACGGAAAGGAATTTACCTTTAGATTAATTACTAATCATGGTAATGACCAGAGGAAAAATATAGCTGCCATAGTTCAAAGGCAATGGCGTGAAATTGGTATCGATGTAAAAGTCCAGACAATTATATGGCAGGCTTTTATAAATGAGTTTATAGACAAAAGAAACTTCCAGGCAGTCATCTTGGGCTGGACCATTCCAACTGACCCTGATATAACAAATGTGTGGCATTCTGCCTCAGCCAGAAAAGGAGGGCTTAATTTCATTGGATACAAGAATCCTGAAGTAGATAGACTTATTGAAGAAGGGAGGGAGACTTTTGATCAGGAGAAGAGAAAGGAAATCTACCAAAAGATACATGCTATTTTAGCCGAAGAGCAACCCTATACTTTTTTATATTTCCCTTATGCACTTCCTGCCATACATAAAAGATTTAAAGGTATTGAACCTGCTCCAGCAGGATTGATGTATAATTTTATTGATTGGTATGTGCCTGAGATAGAACAAAGATATACTTGGTGATATGAATGGTAAGATACATAACTAAAAGATTGTTTTTGATGATTCCTATGTTAATAGGAATCTCTATACTGACCCTTTTAATTATGCACCTTGCCCCTGGGGATCCTACCAGCATCCGTTACGGATTAAATCCTGAGGTATCTGGTTCAGCCAGGGCTCATCTTAAGGAGATTTATGACTTAGATAAGCCTCTTATGGTTCAATATGCCAGGTGGCTTAAGCGCATCCTCACTCTGGATTTTGGCCGTTCATTTATAGACAATCGACCTGTTATAGAAAAGATAAAAGAACGCCTGCCGGCAACTTTATTATTGCAGATATCAGCCCTTCTAATGATCTTTACTATAGCCTTGCCTGTAGGGGTGGTTTCTGCTGTTAAGCAGAACTCTCTCTTTGATAAAATAACCACCTTTTTGGTATTTATAGGTTTTGCTATGCCTACATTCTGGTTAGCCTTACTTTTAATGTGGTTTTTTGGTTTTCAACTTGAGTGGTTTCCTATATCAGGTATGAGACCGTGGTATGTTCTATTTTTATCTGGAGGTGAGAGGATTCTGGATTTGTTATGGCATCTGGTTCTACCTGTTGCTACACTTGCTTTTACAGGATTGGCTGGCATATCCCGTTACGCCCGCTCAAGTATGCTTGAGGTAATAAGGCAGGATTATATCAGAACAGCCAGAGCCAAGGGCATTCCTGAAAATAAGATAGTTTATAGACACGCCTTAAAGAACGCCTTGCTTCCCATATTGACCATTCTGGGATTAACCTTGCCCAGTCTAATAAGTGGAAGTTTTATCTTTGAAACTATTTTTGCCTGGCCTGGAATGGGGAGGTTAGGCTATACAGCAATTATGCAATATGATTATCCTACGGTTATGGGAGTAGGACTAATTGCTACATTCTTGACATTAGTTGGTATATTGATTTCAGATGTATTGTATGCTGTAGTCGATCCGAGGATAAGATATGAATAGGCTAACAAGAAACTGGAGAAGAAGGAGTGCCTATTTAGGTTTTGGTATTATTATAACTATGTTTATAGTGGCTATCTTTGCACCTTATATAACTAAATATAACCCTACCCAGACTAATTTAAAGCCAGAGGTAAGACTTCAGCCTCCATCAAGAGAACATCTTCTCGGAACAGATGAATTAGGCCGCGATGTTTTCAGTCGTATGGTCTACGGTGCCAGAATATCATTAACAGTTGGTTTTGTTGCTGTGGGCATTGCTCTTTTAATTGGAGTAGTTTTAGGGGCTATTGCGGGCTATTATGGGGGCTGGATAGATATGATTATTATGAGGATTGTAGAAGTTTTTATGTGTTTGCCAACTATATTTTTGATTTTGATGATTTTGGCATTTTTGGGTCCAGGTGTTATCAAGGTTATGGTAGTTATTGGATTAACCAGTTGGACTGGATTAGCCAGATTAGTCAGAGCAGAATTTTTATCTTTAAAACAAAGAGATTATGTTCAGGCAGCAAGAGCATTAGGTGCATCTGATTTTAGGATAATCTTTAGACATATCCTGCCTAACGCCTTAGGACCTGTTTATGTAAGCGCTACTTTAGGTGTAGGTGGTGCGATTTTAACAGAAAGTGCCATTAGTTTTTTAGGTCTGGGAGTTCAGATTCCCACTCCTTCATGGGGGAATATCTTGACCTCAGGTATGCATTATTTAGATACTGCCTGGTGGCTAATGTTGTTTCCAGGGTTGGCTATTCTTATTACTGTGCTAAGTTATAATCTGGTAGGTGAGGCTTTAAGGGATTTAATGGATCCAAGATTAAGGGGCTATGAATAGCAATAGCAAGATACTTAACTTACGAAACTTAAGGACTTATCTTTACACATCAGTCGGCATAATCAAAGCCTGTGATGATGTAAGTTTTGATATTGAAAAGGGCAAGAACTTGGGTCTTGTAGGGGAATCAGGTTGTGGTAAGACAATGTGTTGCTTGTCTATATTAAATCTTCTGCCACAAGAGGCTAAGGTTTTATCAGGCGAGGTTATCTTTGAAGATAGGAATCTTCTTAGATTAAACCAGAATGAATTAAGAGAAATAAGGGGGAATAAGATATCAATGATATTTCAAGAGCCTATGACTTCTTTGAATCCTGTTTTAACCATTGGCTCACAGATTACAGAAGCAATTACCGCTCATAGAGATATATCCTATAAACAGGCAAAGGATGAAGCTATAGAATTGTTAGATAGAGTGAGGATAGATAATCCCATAAGGAGATTTAATGATTATCCACATAACCTATCAGGAGGGATGAGGCAGCGTGTTATGATTGCTATGGCTATAAGTTGTAAGCCAAAGATATTAATAGCCGATGAACCTACAACTGCTTTAGATGTAACAATTCAAGCCAGGATTTTAGACCTTTTAGATGAATTACAGGATGAGATGGATTTATCAGTTCTGATAGTCAGTCATGATTTTGGGGTAATCGCCCGATTGGCTGATAAAATAGCCGTAATGTATGCAGGAGAATTGGTAGAATATGCTGAATCAGAGGAAATCTTCAATAATCCACTTCATCCCTATACTCAAAGTTTATTAGCCTCGGTTAGAGAACTCCAGATTAAAGGTAAAAGATTGACTACTATTAAGGGAACCTTAGAGAAGGTGTATGAGGCATCAAAAGGTTGTAGATTCTACCCAAGATGCAACCAGGCACATAAGGACTGTAAAGAAATAAATCCAGAGTTTAAAGAAGTAAGACCTTCACATTACTTAAGGTGCCATAGGATTAGATAAGATGGAAGTAATAGTTCAGGCAAAGGATTTAAGGAAGTATTTTCAGATTGAAAGGGGTTTTTTAAGGAAGAGGATGGGTTTTATAAAAGCTGTTGATGGTGTTAGCCTTGAGATTAGAAAAGGAGAGGTTTTAGGTCTTGTAGGTGAATCAGGCTGTGGTAAAACAACAGTTGCCAAATTATTGTTAAATCTTATTAAACCAGATGAAGGTAAAGTCAGGATAGGAGGAGTTGATGTATCAGAAAAGTATGGAGCCAGAGACTTAAAGAAAAAAGCCCAGATTATATTTCAGGATCCCTATGGTTCGTTAAATCCCCGAATGAAGGTAAAGGATATAATATTAGAGGGAGTTGATATATTTAAACTTTATTCACGAGATGCTAAAGAGAAAAGATTGAAAGAACTTTTAAATGTGGTAGGTTTGCCATATTATGCAAAGGATAAATACCCTCATCAGTTCTCAGGCGGAGAGCGTCAGAGGATAGGCGTTGCTAGGGCTCTGTCGGTTGAGCCTGAATTTATAGTATGTGATGAACCAGTTTCATCCTTAGATATCTCAATCAGGGCACAAATCTTAAATCTATTAAAAGACTTACAAGAAAATTTTAGTCTAAGTTATCTTTTTATAAGTCATGATTTAAATGTGGTTAGATATATCTCAGATAGAATAGCCGTAATGTATAAAGGTAAAATTGTAGAGGAGGCAGAAAGCAGTAAACTTTATGATGAGCCATATCATCCTTATACCAGATATCTCCTTTCTGCAAATCTATCTGCAAAACCCAGCCAGAGGTTTAAGAGACTTGTTTATGAGGTAGTTGAAAAAGAGGTTAAAGATGAAAAGAAAGGATGTGTATTCTATTCATCCTGTCCTGTCTCAAGGGATATCTGTCAGGAGGTTAGCCCTCCTCTTAAAGAGGTAGCACCTTCTCATTATGTAGCTTGCCATTTTATAAGAGGTAACCCTTTGAGGGACAAATAAAGTCTTTTTCAATCTTTTTTATTGCCAATTAGATATTTTTATGTTATAAGTTTAGTAGTTGAATCTACCCCCTCTTTATTTAAATATTTCAGGAATATTTCTTTAAAGTAATTAACGGAGGGGATTCAGTTTATAAGGGGATTTCTTTTTGGCTAAGGATAGAAAGAAGAGATTGTTTTGCAGTTTGTCTCATCCTGCTAATTCTATAAAATTCTCTATTTACTGAAGGTGATATTATGACAAAGAAAAGATTGGTTTTAACATTTCCGCATAAGTTGGTTGATAAACCTATAACTTATCATCTGATTAAGGATTATGATTTAATAGTAAATATCAATAAGGCAAGGGTTACGCCTGATGAGGAGGGGCTTTTAGTCGTTGAATTAACCGGGAGCAAAAGAAATTTAGATGAAGGCATAAAGTACTTAGAGGGTTTAGGAGTAAAGGTTCAGTCTTTGACCCGCGATGTTAAATGGGATAAGGATAAATGCACCCATTGCACGGCGTGTGTGGCTATTTGTCCAACGAAGGCATTTAGCGTAGAGAGAGAAACTATGGAGGTAAAGTTTGATAAGAGTAGATGTATTGCCTGTGAACTATGCGTTAAGGTCTGTCCTTACCATGCTATAGATATAGTCTTTTAGATGAGAAGATGACTTAACAGATATAAATGAAGTTAAGTCATCTCTCTGAATTTATTCTGGATACTTTTGGCGTTCATTAAGGGAGTCTGAGATGGGTTATACTATAACAGAGAAGATTTTATTAGACCATACAAATAAAAAAAGGATTAAGCCAGGTGATTTTATTGAGGCTAAGATTGACTTATGCTTAGGTAATGACATAACAGCCCCAATTGCTATTAAAGAATTTGAAAGATATAATTTAAGAAGGGTTTTTGATAGAGATAAGATCGCTCTTGTGCCAGATCACTTTACTCCCTCAAAAGACCAGAAAGCAGCAGCCCAGTGCAGGATATTAAAAGAGTTTGCAGACAAGCATCGCATAAAGAATTATTTTGAGGTAGGCAGAGGTGGCATAGAACATGCCCTTTTACCTGAGAAGGGTTTGGTTTTATCAGGTGATTTAATTGTAGGTGCAGATTCACATACCTGTACCTATGGCGCTTTAGGTCTATTTTCAACCGGTGTTGGTTCAACAGACTTAGCCTATACTTTCAAGACAGGAAGGTTATGGTTTAAAGTGCCTGAGAGCATTAAGTTTATTTATAAAGGTAGATTAAAGAAATGGGTTGGTGGTAAAGACCTTATACTTTATACTATAGGCCAGATTGGTGTAGATGGTGCTTTATATAAGGCGATGGAGTTTACCGGACCTGTTATAAAAAGGTTATCTATGGATACCAGATTTACGATATGTAATATGGCGATTGAGGCAGGTGCAAAAAATGGCATAATTGAACCAGATGATAAAACAGAAGGGTTTATAAAAGAGGTAAGGAAGAAAAATAAAATAAAAAGAAAGCCCCATTATTATAGAAGCGATAAGGATGCAAATTATATTGATATTAAAGAATATGATGTAAGCAAGTTAGAACCTCAGGTTGCCTGCCCTTATCTACCCAGCAATGTAAAACCAGTGCAAAGGGTAAAAGGGGTAAAGGTTGATCAGGTAGTTATCGGTTCCTGCACCAATGGTAGAATTTCAGATTTAAGAGATGCGGCTTTAGTCTTAAAAGGTAAAGAAGTCCATAAGAGGGTAAGGTTGATTGTAATACCAGCAACTCAGGATATATATCTTCAGGCGGTCAATGAAGGGTTGGCTCAGATTTTTGTTGAGGCAGGAGGTGTATTTTCACCGCCAACATGTGGGCCCTGCCTGGGTGGGCATATGGGTATTCTGGATAAGGGTGAGGTGGCTATCTCAACTACAAACAGAAATTTTATAGGAAGAATGGGACATCCAGAAAGCAAGGTATATTTATCTAATCCATCTGTTGCTGCTGCTTCTGCTGTAGCCGGAGAGATAATTCATCCTGAGGAGATAATATGAGGAAAGAGACAATGATAAGAGGCAAAGTTCACAAATTTGGTAATGACATAAATACAGATGAGATAATTGCCGCAAAATATCTGGTTACTACCGAGGCAAGAATCTTAGGAAGCCATTGCCTTGAGGATAAAGATAGGGGATTTCCCAAGAAGGTTAAAGCAGGAGATATTATAGTTGCTGGAGAAAATTTTGGTTGTGGCTCATCTCGGGAACATGCACCCTTAGCTATAAAAGGATGCGGTATAAGTTGTGTGGTTGCTAAAAGTTTTGCCAGGATATTTTTTAGAAACAGTATAAACATCGGTCTTCCAATTTTAGAGTGCTCAGATGTAGATAAGATAAAAAAAGGAGATCTATTGGAGATCGATTTAAACAGAGGTCTAATTAAGAACTTAACTAAAAAACAAGAATATAAGACTCAAAAGTACCCTGATTTTATTAAGAATTTGATAGATA
>CAZQVU010000037.1:0-9327 GCA_964596885.1 uncultured Planctomycetia bacterium | reverse complement strand
AGACTTTAGATCCCAGACGTCGTGATTTTAAAAGAGCCGAACTTATTAGAGACAAGCTAAAGGCATAAAAGTCCTAATCCCTAATCGTTGTATAGCTGATAACTGATAACTCATAAGGCAGAAGACAGAGCGGTAAATAACAGGCATCAAACACTAAATAACAAATAAGCACCAATGATTAAAATTCTAATGATCAAAACTTAATTGTTTAGAATTTTGAAAATTGTAATTTGGAATTTGTCTAGGATTTGGAATTTGTTATTTGTGATTTTTAAGGTAGGAGGTATAAATTATGGCGATGTTTGAAAGGTTTACAGAGCGGGCAAGGAAGGTGATACTTTTAGCCAAAGGAGAGGCAAAGAGATTCAATCACGACTATATAGGCACAGAACATATCCTCTTAGGTTTATTGAGAGAAGGAAGGGGTGTAGCAGCTGCTGTGTTAAAAAACTTGGGATTAAGTCTAAATAAGATACGCCTTGAGATTGAGAAGTTAGTTAAGCCAGGTCCTCCTACAAAGATAGAAGGCGATGTGCCATTTACGCCTCGCGCAAAGAAGGTTATGGAACTGGCTATGGAAGAAGCAAGGGCTTTAGGTCATAATTACATTGGTACAGAGCATTTCCTCCTGGGTCTTATAGCTGAGGGAGAAGGTGTAGCATCTCAAGTTCTTCTCAATTTAGGTTTGGACCTTGATAGAGTAAGAAAAGAGGTTATGGAACTTTTAGGTTCAGCGACACCTGGTTTTTCTGGATTTGGTATAAAGGAACCAAAGGCTACAAAGACTACTGTTAAAACAAAGACACCTGCTTTAGATACATTTGGTCGAGACCTGACCAGGTTGGCTAAAGAGAATAAGTTAGATCCGGTTATTGGTAGAGAGAAAGAGATAAACAGAGTAATTCAGATTTTAAGCAGAAGAACTAAAAATAATCCTGTTCTTTTAGGTGAAGCAGGAGTAGGTAAGACTGCCATAGTTGAAGGTTTAGCCCAGAAGATAGTAAAAGGAGATGTTCCCGAGATCTTAACAGACAAGCGTGTTATAATTTTAGATTTAGCATTAATAGTGGCTGGCACAAAATACCGAGGCCAATTTGAAGAGAGGATAAAGGCTGTCTTGGATGAGATAAAAAGAGCAGAAAATGTTATCATCTTTATTGACGAACTCCATACATTAGTTGGTGCCGGTGGAGCAGAAGGCGCCATAGATGCCTCCAATATATTAAAACCAGCCCTGGCAAGAGGTGAGATTCAATGTATTGGTGCTACTACCTTGGACGAATATCGTAAAAACATTGAAAAGGATGCAGCCTTAGAAAGACGTTTCCAGACGATTATGGTTGATCCTCCAACCGTAGATGAGACAATTCAGATTCTTAAAGGATTAAGAAGTAGATATGAGGCTCATCATAGAGTAAAGATTACCGATGAAGCAATTGAGGCAGCTGCAAGATTATCAGATAGATATATAAGCGGGAGATTTTTGCCAGATAAGGCTATAGATGTTATTGATGAAACTTCTTCTAAAGTAAGACTTTCTACAATGACGGCACCACCTGATTTAAAGAACTTAGAAAATGAGATTAGAAGGCTTAGTAAAGAGAAAGAACAGGCAGTAAACAATCAAAATTTTGAGGAGGCTGCTAGATTAAGAGATGAGGAGCATAAAGCAAAAGAGAGGTTAGAAGAGATAAAGAACCAGTGGCGCAAGAGACATATCGATAAAGAGATTACAATTGGCGAGGAAGATGTGGCTGAGGTTATAGCCAGTTGGACTGGTATACCTATGCCAAGATTGGAGGAGAAGGAATCAGAGAGATTATTAAGGATGGAGAAGGAGATTCATAAGCGAGTTGTTGGTCAGGATGAAGCTGTTTCAGCCATCGCTAATGCAGTAAGACGGTCTCGTACAGGTTTGAAGAATCCAAAAAGACCCATTGGTTCATTTATCTTCTTAGGACCAACTGGAGTTGGTAAGACTTTACTTGCCAGAGCTTTGGCTGAGTTTATGTTTGGTAGTGAAGATGCTCTATTGCAACTGGATATGTCTGAATATATGGAGAAATTTAATGTCTCAAAGTTAATTGGTGCTCCTCCTGGCTATGTTGGTTATGAAGAAGGAGGCCAATTAACGGAGAGAGTAAGAAGAAAACCATATTCAGTCATTCTCTTAGATGAGATAGAAAAGGCACACCCTGATGTCTTTAATATGTTGCTTCAGGTTTTAGAAGAAGGAAGACTTACTGATAGCTTTGGAAGACATGTTGATTTTAGAAACACCATTCTGATTATGACCTCTAATGTAGGAGCAGATTTAATCAGAAAGAGAGGCTCTTTAGGTTTTAAGGTTCAGAAGGAAGAATTAAGCTACCAGGAGATGAAAGAGAAATTGATGGATGAGGTTAAGAAGACCTTTAAACCCGAATTTCTCAATAGAATAGATGATGTTATAGTCTTTCATCCATTATCAAGAGAAGATTTAGAGAAGATAGTTGAGATTGAGGTTAGAGAGGTAAAAGAACGTTTAAAAGAACAAGATATTACCATAGAACTTACAAAAGAGGCAAAAGACTTCCTTATTAATAAAGGATTTGATCCAACATTTGGCGCAAGACCACTTAAGAGGACTATCTCGCGTTATTTAGAGGATCCCCTCGCTCAGTCTCTTCTTAGAGGAGAGATACAAAAGAATCAAGCCATTTTAGTGAAAGTAAAAGATGACCGTTTGATATTTGAAAATAAATCTAAATAATTAAATTATATTATAGAATATATGATTTAAATTTTATATGAGATTTATATCAAAGTGTAGATTATCAGTAAAGCTGGTACTAATTCTGCTTTTAGGGATAAGTTTAGGTGTCTATATAATATATAAACAACAAGAGAAACTATTAGAAGATTTTAAACTCCACCTTGAAGAAGAGATAGAAGAAGCCCTAGGTTTAACTATTGATATCAGAAAGATTAATGGCGGAATATTTAGACCTATTACTTTAGAAGACATCGAAGTTACCTACGGAGAAAGAGAGTGGAACCAGCCTTTTATCACTGCCAGAATTATAAAAGTAAACAAAAGACTGTGGGACCTTTTTTTTATCAAGGGTCGTTTATTTTCCAATTTACATCTTGAGGTGTATAATGCTGATTTGTATATTTTTGCAAAATTTGGTCCTAAGATAACCAATCAAAGTGGAAGAATATTTTTAAGCAAAGACAAAGGGATATTAAAATTAGATCTGGCAAATAAAGATTATCATCTTAAAGGTACAATATCCGATATTTATAAACAGACTAATTTTGATATAGATTTAAACATTGATTCTAAGAGAATAAGCAGTCATTTAAGTATTGGAGGCAATAAGAAAAATCCTGAGATTATAGGAGCCTTGAATCTTTTTGGTATTGGCACTATAGTTTTAAATGGTCTCCTCGATATTGAAGGGAAGGAAATTACTTTTGATAATCTTTGTTTTCAGGATAGATACTTGACTAAAGGAGAGATTGATTTAGAACACCAGAAGGCTAATATTAGAGTTTATGTAAAAGATAAAGAAAAGATAAATATGACAGCTATGTGGAGTGATAAATTTCATCTTAGGACAGTTGTGGATATATCCCATTTAAATGTTAAAAATCATGATATAGTTGTTAACTTAAAATCAGATATTTATATAAATCAGACAGAAAGCAAGAAATTCAAGAATATTACAGCAGATTTTAAAACCAATACTTGTATATTAGATTATAAACCCAGGGAGAATATTGTAAGTTCATTCACCTGGAATGGGAAGATGCTTGAAGTAAATGAGTTCAGTGTTGGTAATTATTGTAGAGCAAGAGGTATGATTTCATTTGAAAGGCCTCAGACGATAGATTTCAATATGAGAGTCAATGAGGTAGAAATTCACGATGGTGCAGGGTTTTATGCTATGCCAGATGATTTTAATTTTTCCTCTACTATAAGTGCTGATATCAATATAAAAGGCGATCTTAAAAAACCTGATATCAAAGTTAATCTAGTTTCCTCTAAAGGCTATTTGCAGGATATACAATTTGAGTCAATAAGTTTTAATTTAGAGGGAACTTATCCCATACTTATAGTAAAGGATTCAAGAATTAACAGAACTGATAGCCATCTTATTATAGAAGGTATGATAGATTTAAGAGAGATTACCTCAGATAATATACTTGAGAATGTGGTGATAAAATCAGATAGAGAAACTATTGTTTGGGAAGGATGGGATATTACTAAAAAGAGGGCTGATTCTAAGATAAGTTTAAGAAGGTCAATTGGCGATGAGGTGAGTCTTTTATATAAAGCATATATAGAGGATGAAACACTACCTGAAGAAAACAATAAGGATACTCTGGAATTAGAATATAAGATATTGGGTAATAAAGGTTTTAAAGTAAGACTGCGAGAGAATGAGGAATTTTTCGGCTTTGAGAATAAGATCAGGTTTTAATTTTAAGAATTTAAGAATTACTCTTACTAAATTAGGCAAGTGCATTCTTATAGGTTTACAATATATAGGGGGGTTATCCCTCCTTTTAGTAAGAACCTGCAGGTTTAGTTTAAAGAAATTTACCAGAGGTCAATATCTTGTTGGTCAGTTAAATAAAGTAGGAGCAAACAGTATTTTGATTGTCTTTTTAATTACTCTATTTACGGGTATAGTTTTAGCCTTACAGAGTGCCTATGCCTTAGGTAAGTTCGATTTAGAAAATCAAATTCCAGGGATGGTAGCCTTATCTATGACCAGGGAATTAGGACCGGTTTTAGTGGCTTTAATCATTGCCGGCCGGGTGGGGGCTTCAATAACCGCAGAGATAGGTACTATGAAAGTTACTGAACAGATAGATGCTTTAGAGAGTTTAGCTACAGATCCGGTTAGATATCTGGTAGTTCCTCGATTCTTAGCCCTATTAATTGCCCTACCACTTTTAACTATATATGGTGATTTTATTGGGATATTGGGTGGATATATGGTGGGTGTCTGGAAATTGGGTATTGGCTCAATTATGTATATGAATCTGACCTTCGAGGCGTTAGTATATAAAGATGTATTTACTGGTTTAATTAAATCTATATTCTTTGCTATGATCATTGCCACAGTCTCCTGTTATCAAGGGATGTTAACAAAAGGTGGTGCTGAAGGAGTAGGCAGGTCAACTACTCTATCAGTTGTGACATCCTTCATTTTAATTATTGCCTCAGATTGCTTCTTCACGGCTTTATTTTACTTTGTACTTGAATAATATTTATGATTGAACTTATAAATTTATACAAGTCATTTGATGGCCACAGGGTTTTAGATGGCTTATCCCTTCATATTAAGAAGGGTGAGACAATGGTTATAATTGGGCGCTCTGGTTGTGGTAAAAGCGTAACTTTAAAACATATTATTGGTGTCATGAAGCCAGATAAGGGCGAGATAAGAGTTGATGGTGAAGAGATTACAAAGATGGACGATGAGGATTTAAACAGGGTGAGGTTGAAAATCGGAATGCTTTTTCAGGAAGCCGCTTTATTTGATTCGCTTACAGTTGGAGAAAATGTAGGTTTTCTTTTAAGAGAACATTCAGACCTTTCTGAAGACCAGATAAGAAATAAAGTAAGAGAGTCTCTTGCTTTGGTTGGATTAAAGGGGATTGAGAATATTATGCCATCTGCTTTGTCAGGAGGTATGAGAAAGAGAGTTGGTCTGGCAAGAGCCATATGCTCTGAGAGTTTAAAGATAATTTTATACGATGAGCCAACTACAGGGGTGGATCCTATAATGGGAGACGCTATAAATAATTTAATTGTCTCTTTACACGATAAGTTAAATGTTACTTCTGTGGCTGTGACTCACGATATGAAAAGTGCTTTCAAGATTGCTGATAGGATTGCCTTGTTGTATAAAGGTAAGATTATTGCTGTAGATGAGGCAGAAAAGATTAAAAATTCTAAGGATCCATTTGTTCGCCAGTTTGTAAGAGGAGAGGCAACTGGACCACTGACAGAAGGAAGAATTTTTAAGAAAGGAAAATAGCCTCTTTAAAATGAGGAGGATATTATGAATATAAGGCCGGATTTAGAATTAAAGGTTGGGATATTTGTTTTGGTAGGAGTATTTATACTTACCGTTATAATCCTTTCTATAGGTGATATTGACCTATTAGAAAAAGGATATACTATCAGATTGAGATTCAATGATGTAGGAGGTTTAAAGATTGGTGCACCGGTTAACTTATTAGGAGTTGAAGTAGGAGAGGTGAGATCTATCGATTTTATCTACAATAAGAACCTGAAGAAGAAACAGGTTGAATTAGTGCTCTGGATTAAAGAAGGGATAGAGATAGGTGATGATACCAGAGCCAAAGTTAAAAGACTGGGGCTGATGGGACCAAAGTATGTAGATCTTTCACCAGGAAGTCCAGAAGCAAGGCCTTTAGAAGAGAATGATATCCTTTATGGTCAGGATGCGATTACGATCGAGGATGTTACAGAGGAGATTTATTTAGCCAGTGATGAGATAAAAAGAGCCGTTTTCTATATGAATGATGTCTTAGCAGATGAGAGGATAAGGGATGATTTTAAAAGGGCTATCTTTAATACAAAAGAATTGACTGAGAAGTTGGATAGGGTAATAGATAGAATTGAAAAGGCAGAAGGAACTATAGGTCTTTTGATTAGTGAAGATAAGGTCTACAGAGATTTAGAAGATTTTGTGGCTGATATTAAAGAGCATCCCTGGAAGCTTTTGATACGGACAAAAAAACGCAACAAAGAGGCAGGAGATAGGAAGGAAAGAGGTTTTATCATTCAAAGAGGAAGTCAATGAGTAAGACAAAAACAATCTATGTATGTCAGGAATGTGGTTATGAATCTCCTAAGTGGTTAGGAAAGTGTCCAGAATGTGGACATTGGAATACTATGATTGAAGAGATTACCTCTAAGGAACTAGAGATTCATAAGATGAGAAAGAGTTTCCAGGATATACCCAAATCTCTAACAGATATCGATGTAACTGAAGAAAGAAGGATTACCTCAGAGATTGAAGAGTTTGATAGAATTTTAGGTCAAGGCCTGGTTAGAAATTCTGTTGTTCTTGTTGGTGGCGAACCAGGTATAGGTAAATCCACTCTCTTATTACAGGTTTCAAGTAGATATTGCAGAAAGAATACAAAGATTCTTTATGTCAGTGCAGAGGAGTCGATAAAACAGACCAAAATCAGAGCCAACCGATTAGAGGTCAACTTTAAGAATTTGTTTGTAGTTAATCAAACTAATCTTGATGTAATCCTTGAATATATTAATAGATTGTCTCCTGATAT
The DNA here is from genome assembly GCA_964596885.1 of uncultured Planctomycetia bacterium. GTDB lineage: Bacteria > Omnitrophota > Gorgyraeia > JAGLLT01 > CAZKQD01 > CAZQVU01. Next base: position 2,004 of record CAZQVU010000037.1, on the reverse strand, counting down.
AGTAATAATTGATTCAATTCAGACCATCTATCGACCCGAGTTAAATTCAACGGCGGGCAGCATTTCTCAGGTTAGAGAATGCGCAGCGGAGTTGAGTTATCTGGCTAAAGTCAGGAATTTTACACTTTTTCTTGTAGGTCATGTGACTAAAGAAGGAGCCATAGCCGGTCCTAAGGTTTTAGAGCATATAGTAGATACTGTTCTGTATTTTGAGGGAGATAGACACCATAACTATAGAATCTTAAGAGCGGTTAAGAATAGATTTGGTTCAACCAATGAGGTTGGCATATTTGAGATGACAGATAGAGGTCTAAAAGAGGTAAAGAATCCTTCAGACATATTTTTATCCGAAAGACCTGAAAATACCTCTGGTTCTGTAGTAGCAGCCACCTTAGAAGGTAGCAGACCTATACTGGTTGAGATACAGGCTTTGGTTTCGTTTTCAGGATATCCTCAACCTAGTCGGCGCACTACAGGAGTCGATTATAACAAAGTTAATTTATTGATTGCTGTTTTAGAGAAAAGACTCAAGTTTAAACTATTCAATAAAGATATATTTGTCAATGTTGCAGGTGGAGTTAAACTGCAGGAGCCTGCAACAGATTTGGCAGTAGTTTGTGCTATTAGTTCCAGCGCAAAGGATATTCCTATAGAAAGGGATGTGGTGGTTTTTGGAGAGGTTGGTCTGGGAGGAGAAGTTAGAGCAGTTACGCATCCTAAGAAGAGGATTGAGGAAGCAGAGAGATTGGGATTTAAAAGATGTGTGATGCCTTCAGGTAATTCTAAGGGCTTATCTTTGAGGCAAGATACTGGTATAAAATTGATACCAGTTAATACCATTTATTCGGCCTTAAAAGAAGTGTTAAAGCCAACAGGAAAATAAAGTTATTTATATTAATTATTAGGGCATCACAAAAGCACCACTCTTGATTACACCGATTAAGATTTTAGGCTGGAACGAGTTTTGATAGTTTATTAATTATAGGAAGGGAGGTTTAATTTCAATAATGACTATCTTGATTCTCAGGTTATTTTTTCTGTTAATTGGAGGAGTTGTGGGATATTATACAGCATTTATTCTGGGTAGTCCTGGAAATATTTACTTAGGTTTTGGATTAGGCATTCTCGGTGCTTTAATGATTATTATTATTGAGCGTCTTTCAAGGAATGTTTCCTTAAGAGGTCTTTCATCAGCTGTCTTCGGTTTAATGCTCGGATTATTGCTGGCTCTACTTCTTAAGAATTTATTAGAGATTATTCCGACATTAGACCAAGAGGTTAAAAATATAGTCGGATTAATTATGACGATTATTCTTTGTTATCTTGGTATAGTCTTTGCTATGAGAGGAAGAGATGAGTTTAATATCATTATACCATATGTGAGGTTAAGACGCCAGGATCAAGAAGAAGCAATAATGATTTTGGATACCTCGGTTATTATTGATGGTAGAATTGCAGATATTGTGCAGACGAGATTTATTGAAGGAAGGTTTATTATCCCTCGGTTTATCCTTAAGGAATTACAGGAGATTGCAGATTCAGCTGACCCCTTAAAAAGAGCACGAGGAAGAAGAGGTTTAGAGATTTTGGATAGACTTAAGAAGATACCCAATATTCAGATAAGAATTCATCAACAGGATTTTCCAGAAATAAAGGAGGTTGATACAAAGTTAATAAAACTGGCAAAGATATTAGAAGCAAAGATTATCACTAATGATTATAATTTGAATAAGGTTGCCAGTATTCAAGATATCCCTGTTTTAAATATAAATGAGCTGGCTAATTCTTTAAAACCTATATTTTTACCTGGAGAACATCTGGAGGTTAAGATTGTTAAAGAGGGTTCTGAGAAAAACCAGGGAGTTGGCTATTTAGATGATGGCACGATGATTGTTGTAGATAATGCAAGGCACCTAATTGGTAAAAGAATAGATGTATCTGTAACAAGCGTTTTACAGACTTCTGCCGGCAAGATGATTTTTGCTAAAGTTTCAGGAAATGTCC
>CAZQVU010000036.1:0-9551 GCA_964596885.1 uncultured Planctomycetia bacterium | reverse complement strand
AATTTAATACCGTATCCATCATACCAGGCATAGATACAGCCGCACCTGACCTAACCGATACTAAAAGTGGATTATCTTTAGCGCCAAAAAAAGCGCCCATATCTTCCTCTAATTTTTTAATTGCTTCATCAACCTGTTCACTTAATCCCTCTGGCCATCTTCCTTTTGCTTCATAATACAAGCGGCATGCCTCAGTTGTAATAGTAAAACCAGGAGGCACAGGCAGGCCAATATTGGTCATCTCGGCTAAATTAGCCCCTTTTCCTCCAAGCAATTCCTTCATCTCTTTTTTTCCTTCGGCTTTACCTTTTCCAAAACTATAGACATACTTTTTTGCCATTGTCATCTACCTCCATTTTTTAAAACTTAAGGCGGGATAATTCTGCAACTTCTTCAGTAAAGAGTTTGTTTATCATATCCATTAAAGATAATCTATTATTTCTTATTTTCTTATTATCTACATTAACCATAACTTTGTCAAAAAAAAGATGAAGTGTTTCAAAAAATGCATCAGCATATCTTTCTGTGGCTTCTTTATATTTTTTATTTTTAATTAATTTAATAATCTCATCTTGATTATCAAGGTAGATATTATAAAGTTTTTCCTCCAGATTTTCTTTAAATAATTTTGGCTTAACTTTAGGAAGATGATATGGAGCATTTTTTAATATGTTATTAGTTCTTTCAACTACCTTATAGGCCTCGAAGAACTTTTTAGACTTGGAGATTTTTCTTAACTCTTCAATTCTATCTACAACATCTACAAAATTATCGCAATTAGATAAAAGAACAGCCTCTATTAAATCTTCCCTGAATCTATTTTGAATTAATATCTGTCTTAGCCTCTGTTTTAGAAACTCTTTCAACTCCTTTTTAGTTTTCTCTCTATTCAGGTTGGGATTAATCTTTTCTACCTCATTTAAATTTTTATCTATTACTTCATTAATAGATAAGGAAAATCTCTTCTCTAAAACAATCCTCACCCAACCAAGAGCATTTCTTCGTAGGGCATAGGGGTCATAACTTCCCGTAGGAATTAGACCTATGCTAAAACATGCACATAAAGTATCAAGTTTATCTGCCAGGGCAACCACAGCACCAGTTATACTTTTAGGCACCTGGTCATCTTGAGACTTAGGTTTATAGTGCTCATAGATTCCTCTTGCTACATCCTTATCCTCATTAGAAAGCAAAGCGTATCTATATCCAATCACTCCCTCAAGTTCTGGGAATTCTGAAACCATCTGTGTAGTTAAGTCTGTCTTACTCAACAGCACACATCTTTCAATCTTCTCCTTTTCCTTGGCAGATAAATTTAACCTATTAGATATGAAAAGAGTAATCTCTCTCAATCTCTGGACCTTATCATAGATGCTCCCTAGGTCCTTCTGAAAGATAAGCCCTTTAAGGGAATCTAACCTATTAATCAAAGGAACCCTGGTATCCTGTTTAAGAAAGAAATCGCTATCCTTCAATTTAGCCTCCAGAATCCTTTCATAATTTAAGATAACCCTTCTCTTTGCAGATGTAGAAATTTTGTTATCTATAACAGCCAGAAAGATATTCTTTGCCTTGTTTTTATCATCTACTAAAGAAAATAATTTCTGACCTTTTCTTAAGGAGGTTTCTATAACTTCATCGGGTAAATTAAGATATTTTTTATCAAATGAGCCGGCTAAAAATGTCGGATACTCAACCAGATTACATATCTCATCAAGGAGTTGTCTATCTTCACAAAATTTGGCATTTCTATCTTTAGCAAGTTTGATAAGGCCTGTTTCTATTTTCTTTCTCCTTTTATGAAAATCCAAAACAACATAATACTTACTGAGTTTCTTGAAATAACTGGCTACATCTTTTATTTTAATCCTTTTAGGATATAAAACCTGGTGGCCAAATGTAAAATTATCCGATTTAACTCCGGCTATCTCAAAATTTATCTTTTCATCTCCATATAAAGCCAATATCCAGCGGATAGGACGAATAAATTCGTAATTCTTACCCCATCTCATATTCTTATCACATCTAATAGAGTTTATAATATCAGTTAAGATATTAGGAAGTATAGACTTTACTTTCTTGGCTGGTTCCTTTTTTATACCGAAAAGATATTCACCCTGCTCAGTCTTTTTGATATTTATATCTATCTCTTTAAGATGCATCTTCTTTAAGAAACCAAAAAAGGCTTTAGTCGGCTTATTATTCTCATCAAAGGCAATCTCTTTTGCTGGACCTTTTATCTCATAAGCAGGAGGTTCCTGGACATCCTTTACCTTCTTTATCCAAACTACAAGCCTCCTATAGGTATCATAAGTCTGGATATCACTGAAGATAATATTATTATCCTTTAATGCCTTTTTAGTATTATCCTTTAACTGCTTAATGAGAGAATAGATAAAGCCTGCAGGTAAAGGTTCTGTACCAATCTCTAAAAGGATATCTTTAAATATATTATCTTTTCTCTTTGGCATCTCTGTCAATATATCTTTTAGCACATTGTGAGGCTAAATTCCTTACCCTTTTTATAAAGGTTGGCCTCTCGGTAACGCTTATTGCTCCTCTTGCATCTAAGATGTTAAATATATGAGAAATCTTCAATACACATTCGTAAGCAGGAATTACTAAATCACATTCGATCAACCTCTGGGCTTCTTTTTCATACTGATTAAACAATCTAAGATATAATTCTACATCAGCACTTTCAAAATTGTATTTTGATAACTCTTTCTCGTTATTCTTATGGAGCTGACCATAGGTTAAGTCTTCATTCCATTTGAGGTCAAAAAGATTATACTTATTCTGTAAAAACATTACTATCCTCTCTATACCATAGGTTATTTCACAAGGTATCTCTTTTAAATCTATGCCTCCTAACTGCTGCATATAAGTAAATTGGGTAATCTCTAAACTATCCAACCATACCTCCCAACCGACCCCTGCAGCACCAAGGGTTGGAGATGACCAATCATCTTCAACAAACTTCAAATCGTGCTTTTTTATATCGATACCTAAAAACCTCAAACTCTCTAAATAAAGACCTAAAGGGTCTTTGGGGAGAGGTTTTAATATTACCTGATATTGATAATAGAACTGTGTCCTTAAAGGATTCTCTCCATACCTTCCATCTGTTGGACGACGGGTCGGCTGGATATAGGCAACATTCCATTTACCTTTATCTAAGCATCTCAGGAATGTGGCTGTATGAAAGGTTCCAGCGCCCACTTCTATGTCGTAGGGATAGACTATGATACAGCCATATCTTTTCCAGTAATCTTCTAACTTTGACACCAGGTCTTGAAAATTCATTTAGTTTATCCTTTCCATTCCTGCAGATTTTAACACAAGACTTCCATTTAAGCAAGGCTCTATTTTATTTAAATCTCTTTAAGCGTAGGGATAAAATATAAAAAAGAGTAAAGATAATATAGATAATATCCATAGACCTGAATGAATCTCTCTAAAACGACCAGATATTATTTTAAAAAGTGGATAAAGAACAAAGCCTGCTGTAATACCTACTCCAATATTATAGGTAAAACTCATAAGCACAATAACACTAAATGCTGGAACTATCTCGGTATAATCAGAAAAATCTATCTTAGTAATTGGATTAAGCATCAATAATCCAACTATAATTAAAGCAGGTCCATAGGCAATAGCAGGAACAGCCGTAAATAAAGGGGTAAAAAATAAAGCCAGCAAAAACATACAGGATGTAACTAAAGATGTAAGACCTGTCCTACCTCCTTCTTCAATACCTGCAGCGGATTCTATATAGGTGCCACAGGTAGTAGTTCCACATAAAGCACCGAAAATGGTAGCCAAGGCATCAGCCAGCATAGGTTTTTCAATCTCGGCTAAATTACCTTCTTCATCCAAAAGATTGGCTCTGGCTGAAACTCCAATCAAAGTACCCACAGTATCTACAAAATCCATAATAAAAACGGTCAAGATAACTGAGAAAAACCCCCAACTTAAAGCACCTAATATATCTAACTTCAAAAATATACTCTTGAACCAGCCAGTAATATCCGGCATTCTCACTATGGCATTAGGTAATCGACTATGCCCCGTTAAAAAAGATAAAAAGGTAACAGTCAGAATACCAATTAAGACAGCACCTTTTATTCGTTTAGTAAGGAGTATGGCTATAATTAAAAAGCCTGAAATAGCCAGAAGTACAGACAAATCACTGATATTCCCTAATTTAACTGGCGCACTAGGTGTACCTAAAGTAATAATTCCAGATTCATTTAAACCAATAAAGGTTAAAAATAAACCAATGCCGGCTGCAAAACTACATTTAAGACTATGAGGAATAGCCCTGGCTAGCCAACCTCTTAATCTTAAAACAGATAAAAGAGTAAAAATCACACCTCCAATAAATACAGCCCCAATTGCTGTCTGCCAACTGTATCCCAAAACCTTAACAACAGTAAAAGCAATAAAGGCATTTTCACCCATATACGGAGCGATAGCAAAAGGTCTCTTGGCATAAAGGCTCATAATAAGTGTGCCAAAAAAAGCAGAGAGAATTGTGGCTATCATAGAGGGTTCTTTGGGTATACCGGCAACTTGCAAAATAGCAGGATTAACAATTATAATATAAGCCATAGTTACAAAAGTGGTAAGTCCTGCAATTACCTCAGTTTTAAAGTTAGTATTATGTTCTTTTAATCTAAAAAATTTGGTCAACATAACTTATCTTTTTTCATAACCTATACAAGGAAATCGGCAAAGAATTTGGATTTTAATCGCTTATCAATATGGAATTTTATAAAATTATCTAATATTTCGTCTAATTGTTTTTCTACCTGAGGCAATATGCTAAGACGAAAGATGCTTTTTAAATCGGCATTTTCTATATGCAACATAGTAGCCAAACTGCCTTCATAAATATCAACAGCGCCTCTATCTTCAATAAAACAATCCTTACATAAAAGACCACCATATCGGATTGAGAACTTAGCCTGTCTTAATATAGGTCTTTCGCATTTTATGCAAGCATCAATACGCGGCCTGAAACCTGAAAGCATCAAAGTCTTTACCTCAAATATACTCTTAGTTGATTCGGGCTCTTTACCCTGGTTTAAAACACTAAGTGTTTCTAAAACTAACTCAAAAAGCATATCGTTCTTATCCTCAAATATTGTTACAGCGTTTAAAAGATCAATAAAATAGGTAGCGTAAATTATTCTTTTATAATCTTCTCTTATATTTTTAAAATATTCTACTAAATCGCACTGACTTACAGTATAAAGATTGCCCCGTTTTCGCTTATAAAAAATTATCTCAGATAAACTAAAAGGTTCTAATGAATTATTAGTCTGATTAAGAGCGCCTCTTACTCCTTTCATAATGCCGCTGATTTTACCAAAATCCTTGGTAAAAAAAGTAGCCAGTACTGAAGTCTCTCTTAAATCTTGATTTTTAAGTATTATGGCTTTAGATCTTTCAATGCTCATATCAAATACCTCATATTAACCAAATAACCTAAACAGCCAGGTAGCAAGTGTAAAGTATATTAAGACGCCTGTTATATCATTAGCAGTTGTTATAAAAGGACCACCGGCTATAGCTGGATCAATATTGATTTTCTCAAATAATAAAGGGATGACAACTCCCATAAGAGCGGCTACTAAAATTGCAATGAACATAGATATCATCAACACAAAACCCAAAAGAGGGCTTTTGCCTAAGTAATAGGCAACTAATCCAACGACTACTCCGCAGACTGCTCCCATTATTAAAGCCTGCTTTAATTCTTTAAATAATGCCTTTCTTATCTCTCCGAAAGCAATCTGGCCACTGGCTAGACCTCTTATTATTATGGTGGAAGATTGTATGCCAATATTACCCCCCATACCGGTAATAACTGGAATAAAAAAAGCCAAAGCAATCACCTTCTCAAGTGTTAATTGAAAATATCTTATAAGATTGGCCACAATAACTCCTCCAAATAAATTAGTAATAAGCCAGGGAAGTCTCTGACGGGCAATATTAAAAGCTGACTTCTTTAATAATTCATCATGACTTATACCTGCCATTTTATAAATGTCTTCTGCGTCTTCTTCTTGAATAATATCGAGAATATCATCTATTGTGACAATGCCTAATAATTTTTTATTTTCATCTACCACAGGTACAGCTAAAAGATTATACTTAGAAACGATTCTGGCAACCTCTTCCTGGTCTAAATTAGGACTTACCGTTATAGTATTTCGGTTTACCAACTGAGATAATTTCTCATTTGGGGCAGCAGTTATTAGGCTTTTAACTGGCAAAACTCCAATAAAATTCGTCTTTTTATCAATTACATATACATAAACAAGTTGGGCTTTGGCATCTTTAACAAATTGCCTCAAAGCCTCAATAGCACGCGAGGCAGTGAAATCCTCAGGCAAAGCCAAAAAATTAGTCGTCATAATGCCGCCGGCAGTCTCCTCTGGATACTTCAAAAGTTGCTGAACTTCTTGCGAATCTTCTTTCTCCATTAAACTCAAAACTTCTTTTTGTTTTTCACTTGACAGGTCTGCTAAAATATCAGCCGCCTCATCAGGTGGCATCATCTCAACCATCTTGGATATAGTGAAACTTGATAATTCCTTAAGAAGTTCGTATTCACTTTGAGGGTCCAACTCACTCATAACCTGAGCAGCCTTCTCATAACTTAAACTGCTAAATATAGCCAGTCTTTCTTTGCGTCCTCTATTTCTTAAGATATCTGCTATATCAGCAGGATGTAAACTTGAAATATCTTCAAATTTATTTTTGTGGTTCTTATCCATATCTATCATTGTTGTTTTTTATAGCCGGGTGTTACCTTACCCCCTGAAACTACCAATCTTAAGCCTTCATCAATTGTCATATCAAGATAAATCAAATCATCTTCTGGCACTAACAAAAAAACCCCTGATGTTGGATTAGGCGTTGTGGGCACAAAGACATTTATCATATTAGGTTTTGTCTTAAGTTGAATCTCTTCTCTCACCCGCGATGTAACAAATCCAATTGAATAAACACCTTTTCTGGGATATTCTAATAAAGCCACCTTTTCAAAGATACCTTTTTGTTGACCTAAAAATGCACCACTTAATTGTTTTATAGATAGATATATCTTACCCACCATTGGAACTTTTAAAAGTAGATTCTCTATGCCTTCAAATGATTTTCTTATAATAAATAATCTGGTAGCCAAACCGACAACAATAACAAAAGTTAAGATTAAGATTAAAACTAAAAACTTAATTATATAATCCAGATAAGCAAAAGAAATCTTTGGAATATCGGGTAAGAAAGGTTTGGTAGCCTGGATTAAGGCATCAGTTATGGGTGCCAATATCCACTCATTCGTCTTGATTATAATATACCAGAAAATAACAAAGGTAAGTATGGCAGGTAATATAACAACTAATCCAGTTATGAAATAATTTCTTAATCTTCTAAACAAGTCAACCTCCTTTAATGAGCGCAGGATTTACAGAACAAGAGTAAATATAAATCTTCTCCATCCATCAATCCAGCCCACTTCCTGCTACAAAAGACATACAACAAAATAAAAAAGGTTGGGGGAAGTTCAGATATAAAATTCAGTTTTCCTTTGGTTGCCTAAGTTCTATCCTTATTTAAAGATCTGAAAACATAATAAAGTTGTCAAAATTCCCAGAATACCTCCTGTGATTATCTCCCATTTAGTATGAATTGCATCCTTTAATCTGCTTTGGGCAATAATAATAGCCATAATCAAAGATAAAATAAATATGAGTTCATTTTTGGCAAGGAGCACAATAACAGTCCACATAGAAAATGCTACTGCTGCATGACCCGAAGGCATCCCCCCTCTTAATGGTTTGCCTTTCTTGGATAAAGCTTTACCTAAAATTACCAGAAAAATAACCCCTATTAAAGACACAAAAGTTATATGCCAGGATGAACGCTCAACCTTTGACAATAAAGAGTCTAATGAAAAATTAGTCAAAATTTTCGAAAAAATAAGATAACCAACTGTTACAGAACTCATAGCAGCAATTAAGACGCAACCTGCTGCAATATCTTTTGTTATTCTGACTAAAGGATGAAATTCAGGTGTAACTATATCAAGGATTTTTTCAATGGCTGTATTAAACATCTCGGTTATTAAGACAAGGGCAATTGTAAGAGTTAGTAAAATAGTTTCAATCTTACCTAAATTAAAAAAAACACTCAAGAGGATTACCAGCATACCCATTAAAAAATGTATCCTCATATTCTTCTGGCTCTTAATAGTATAAATTATACCCTCTATGGCAGCATTGAAACTATCACTTAGTTTTCTTCTTTCCATATCTTATTTAGTAGTTCTCTTTGCCTCTTATTAATCTTTTGATAATCATCTTTTCTTTCATCTTTATAACCAAGAAGATGTAATAAGCCGTGAATCAAATATAGATATATTTCCTTAAGTATAGGTTGATTAAACTTATCAGCCTGTATCTTAGCCCTTTCAACTGAAATAACCACATCGCCTAAAAGTTTAGAATCTAAAACCTCTTCCTTACTTTTACCTTGAGGAAAGGCTAATACATCAGTTGCTTCATCTTCATTTCTATATTGCCTATTTAAATCTCTTATTTTAGCATCATTAGTAAGCAATATGCTCACTTCGGTATTATGAACTCCTTCTTTTTCTAAAACATAACAGGTTATCTTTTTCAGTTTGTTAACATCAATTTTAAAGATGTTTTGTTCGTTCTTAATATTTACTTCTATCTGATTCATTGGGATATAAATTATTATTTGCCCCCGAAAGATAAGGCGAGGCTACTGGTGCATTTTTCAGTAACTTCTACTTATTTATCTTGATATACAAAGTCAACTATTATTCCAGTCTTTCCTCCTTAAGGATTTACAATTCCTCCTTCTCTTCCTTGCTTTCAGGATACTCTATTCTGCTATGATATATACCAATGAGGAGATTGGAAAAACTCTCTGATATATTGTGTAAATCCCTTAAGGTTAAATCGCATTCATCCAATTGACCATCAATAAATTTATTATTAATAATTTTCTGAACAGTCTTCTTTATTTTTGTAGGTGTAGGCTCAGTAATTGAACGAGTTGCCGCCTCAACCGAATCAGCCAGAAGAACTATGGCAGTTTCCTTTGTCTGGGGTAAGGGTCCAGGATATCTAAATTGGGACTCATCAATCTTACCTTCTTTGTTTCCTTTTTCTAGAGCCTGCTGATAAAAATAATAAGTTAGACTCTTTCCGTGATGCTGCCTAATAAAATCTTTAATGACATCACACAATTTATATTTTTTCGCCAACTCAAGACCTTCCTTTACATGGCTAGTTATAATCAGGCTGCTCATCTCAGGAGTTAATACCGCATGCTTATCATTAAACCCCATCTGATTTTCATTAAAATATTCGGGCTTGATGAGCTTTCCTATATCGTGGTAATAAGCACCTACTCTGGCCAAAAGAGGATTTGCTCCTATTGCACGGGCTGCATTTTCTGCCAGATTACCAACTATAAGACTATGGTGATAGGTACCCGGTGCTTTAATA